>SCQX01000265.1 GCA_004298545.1 Candidimonas sp.
CGCGCCGCGCATGCTTTGCGTCGCGACCGTGGTGCCGCGCAAGGGGCATCTGGTGCTGGTCGAAGCGCTTTCGCAAATCGCGGATCTGGCCTGGTATTGTGTTTGTGTTGGCGATACGCGCCGCGATCCGGCCCATGCCGACGCGGTGCGCGCCGCAATCCGCCGCCGCGGCCTGGCGACGCGCGTTCAACTGGCCGGCATCATTTCGCTGGAAGCGCTGCGTAACGCGTATCGGCGCGCATGGCTGTTCGTTCTGCCTTCCTATTACGAGGGCTATGGCATGACGATCGCCGAAGCGTTGACGTACGGTTTGCCGGTAGTCACGACCACTGGCGGCGCACTCGGTGAGACGCTGCCACGCGATGCGGGCGTCGGCGTGCCGCCGGGCGATGCGTCGGCACTGGCTCGCGCGCTTCGGCGCCTGCTCTGCGACGCTGAAGGCCGTGCGTCGATGTCGGCTGGCGCGCGTCGGGCTGTGAACGCCCTGGCCAGCTGGGATGAGGCGGGCCGGCGGTTTGCCGCGGCGCTTGACCGGCGGGCCGCGCCATGAGCGGATGCCGCCGTGTCGACCGCGCCGTCCGTGCCTTGATCAGGCACCGGGTTTTCCATGTCTGATGGTGCCGACAGCGCGCACTTTCCGGCGGATTGGCTGGCGTTGCGCGAACCGGTCGACCACCGCAGCCGCGTCGGCGAGCTGACGCGGCTGCTGGCGCGTCATCTGCGGGCGTGCGTGGCGGAAATGCCCACCGTGGTTGATCTCGGCGCCGGATGCGGCTCGAATCTGCGCTATTTGAGCGAGCACCTGCCGGAACCGATACGCTGGCGCCTGCTGGATCACGATGCAGCGCTCCTGGCCGCGGTACCGCGGCACCTTCGTGAACGCGACATCGTCTCGACGGAGACCGTCGACCTCTCGATGCCGTTGGCGCCGGTGCTGGCCGGCGCTGATCTGGTGACGGCCTCCGCCCTGATTGATCTGGCCTCCGCCGATTGGATCGGCGGACTCTGCGGTGCGTGCGCTGCCGCCGGCGCCGCCGTGCTGATCGCCCTTACCGTGGACGGCCGCGTGACTTTCGCCGATGACGATGCCGATGACGAGTGGGTCCGCGCCGCGGTGGCGCGCGATCAGCACCGCGACAAGGGGCTTGGGCTGGCGCTGGGCGGGGATGCTCCCGCGGTCCTGATCGACGCGCTTGGCGCCCGCGGGTATGCCGTCGGCGCACGGCCGAGCGATTGGCGCCTGGGTTCGGCCGATGCGGCGTTGGCGGGCGCGCTCATCGATGGCTGGCGCAAGGCTGCGCAGCGTCAGTGCCCGCGCAAGCGCGACGCCATTGCGCGCTGGGCCTTGCGGCGCGCGGCAGCGGTTGCCGATGGCCGCGCGGCGCTCACGGTGGGCCATCTGGATGTACTGGGGATTTTATGAACGGATTCAGCGGGCCCGTGCCCTCAGGTTCAGGTCGTAGAGCATGTCGTCGCCCATCGGGTAGGTGCGGCAGGTGGGCCGGATCGCGCCATCCAGCGTATTGATTTCGGCGAGGTTCAGCGCCAGCCGCCCCGAACCCATCAGCAAGGGCGCCACGACGATGTGCAGCCGGTCGACGAGGCCGGCGTCGACGAATCGCGAGATTGTCGTGCCGCCGCCTTCGATGAGCACACGATGCAGCCCCTGTGCATCCAGTCCGTCCAGCAACTGGCGCGGCACGCTCGTGGGTTCATCGTCCGCCAGAGGAAAGGCAATGGCGCCCGGCGCGGCGTTGCGAACGTTGCGAACCGCGTGCCAGGCCGGTGGGCCGCCGTCGGTGAATACGCGGCGGTCGTGGGCGACGCGGCCGTTGGGGTCCAGCACGACGCGCACGGGGTTTTCCCCGTCGACGTGGCGCACGGTGAGTTGTGGATCGTCCTGCGTGGCGGTATTCGCGCCGACCACCACCGCGTCGACGAGCGCGCGCAGCCGGTGCAGGTGCACCCGGCTTGCACTGCCGGTTATGTAATGGGAATGGCCGCTTGCCGTTGCGATGCGCCCATCGAGACTCTGGCCGATTTGGGCGATGACGTGGCGGCGCGCGCCATAGGCGATTGGCAGCAGCGTATCGAACAGCATGGCGGCCTCGGCGCTCACGGGGCGCGTGGCGGACCACCGTCCGCCCGGTGAGATCGTGATTCCAGGCTCGGGCCGCCAGTCGCCGGCCGGTACGACCCTGCGGGCGTCGCGGATAATGCGCCAGGCGTTGGAAGTATCGATAAATGACATAATAGGGGGTTGGAGCGCGTTCAATTGACGAAGCCTATTGTGCTTCGATCCTTTTTTTTGGCGTCCGGCGCCGGCCGGTTTTTCATGAATCATCAATGTTCCCCGAATTCGGGACAAAGTCGCTTCATTCAGCGGGTGGAGCGTACAGTGCTCGATTTGCGCCGCGGTGTGCCCGTGGTCATCCGCGACGGGCGCGCCATGTGTCTGGCGGCGCCGGTCGACGGCATCACCGCCGCGCGGTTCGATGACATGCGAGCGCGCGCCGGGGGCCCGGTCCGGCTGATACTCAATGACCATCGCCTGGCGCATCTGGGTCTGGATGATCCTCCGAAGACCGCCGCGATCGGGTTGCGGCCTGCCGATACGCTCATCGATGCGATTCGGTGGGCGGCCGACCCTGCGGCGAAGTGGCCCGCCACCCGCCCGGTTTCACCGGCGACCGAACTCGAATCCGCGGCGCTTTTGCTGGCACGGCGCGGCTTGTTGATTCCAGCGGTACTGTGCATGATACCCGACGCCGCCGCCGTGCCGTCGATCGAATCCCGGCTTGCCAGCGCCGACCTGTTGGCGGTTTCGGTGGCCGATGTGTGGTCGCATTGTCGGGCGGCACCGTCGCTGGAGCGCATCACCGAGGCCGACGTACCGCTTGAGGCGGCGCCTCATTCGCGCTTCGTCGTATTCCGTGAGGCGGGCGTTCTGCGCGAACACGTGGCAATTCTCATCGGCGACAGCGCGCACTGGCCGGTACCGGTGCCGGTGCGCGCCCATTCGTCCTGTCTGACCGGCGATCTTTTCGGCAGCGTGCGTTGCGACTGTGGTTCCCAATTGCGGCGCAGCGTCTCGCTGATCGGCAAGCGCGGCGGTGGCGTGCTGTTGTATCTCGCCCAGGAAGGGCGGGGTACGGGCCTGATCAACAAGATACGGGCCTATCAGATTCAGGATGAGGGTCTGGACACCGTGGACGCGGATCGGGTGCTGGGGTTTGGCGGCGATGAGCGCGATTACGCGGTGGCGCGCGAGATGCTGGCGCAGCTTGGCATCACGCGGATCGATCTCCTGACCAATAATCCGACGAAGCTGGCCGGCATGAACCGCGAGCCGATCCGGGTGGCCAGCCGCAGCTGCATCTATGGCCAGTTGACGAACGAGAACCGGCGCTATCTTGCAACCAAGGCCACGCGCGCGGGGCACTGGCTGGACGCGCTGTTGACGCACCCATTCGATACCGATGCCGATGCACTTGCAGATGCCGATGCCGGCACCGATACCGACGCCGGTACAGATACCGGTGCGCGGGAACGCGCACCCGGGCGGTAGTGCGCCGCCTGGTCGATGCGCACGCTCGCCTTCGGCGGCGGTGTGACGGTGTGAGCCGCCTGAACGGCATACGTCGCCGGGTCAGCGGTGATCGCGTCCCGCACCGAACAGCGTGAGATCGAACGTGGCGGTTTCGAGCACGATGTCGGCGAGCCGCTGCGCGAATAGCGTGACCAGGCGCGCGCCGGTTGCGGCATCGGCCATCGCCGCGTTGCCGGCGGCTCCTGCCGGATTCAAGTCTTCGGCCATCCAGGCGAAGCCCGCTTCCCCTTCCGGGCCAAGCGTGTGCCCGGCGCGTGCGCGCCGGGCGCCCAGTGGAGTGAAATCGGCCAGCGCGTCGCGGTGGACCATGCCGGGGGCCAGGTGCAGCATGAGAGACGTCTCCAGCGCGCCGCCGTGCAGTCCATAGGCCAGCTCTTCG
>SCQX01000266.1 GCA_004298545.1 Candidimonas sp.
TGCGTATGGTGGCGGTGGCGGCAACGGGCACCGACGTGGTCGACCTGCCGACCTGCGCGGCGCGCGGCATCGTGGTGTCCAATGTTCGCGGCTATGCGGCAAATACCGTGCCCGAACATACGTTCGCCCTCATTTTCGCGCTACGCCGCAGCATCATCGCCTATCGTGATTCCGTCAGGGCGGGGCGCTGGCAGCAGGCCGGGCAGTTCTGCTACTTCGACTATCCGATTCGCGACCTGACGGGCGGCACGCTGGGTCTGATTGGCGATGGCGTTCTCGGTCAGGCGGTTGCCGCCATCGGCCGCGCGCTGGGCATGCGCGTGATATTCGCGGCGCGCAAAGGGGCGATGCGGCCGGGGGCGCTGTACACGCCGTTCGAGCAGGTTCTGGCGCGCAGCGACGTCATCAGCCTGCACTGCCCCTTGACCGACCAGACACGCGGCATGATCGGCGAGCCCGAATTCGCGCTCATGGCGCGCAAACCGCTGCTCGTCAACACGGCGCGCGGCGGCCTGGTCGACGAGGCGGCGCTCGAACGCGCCCTGCGTTCGGGCCGGCTGGGCGGCGCGGGTTTCGATGTCACGGTGCCCGAACCGCCCCCCGCGGACAGCACGCTGATGCGTCTTCTGGATTTGCCGAACTTCATTTTGACGCCGCACGTGGCGTGGGCCAGCGCCGAAGCGGTGCAGGCGCTGGCCGATCAGCTGGTGGAGAATATCGAGGCGTTCCAGCGCGGCGCCCCCCGCAATATCGTTGCCGTTCCCGGCTCGCCGGAGTGATGAGCGCGCACGGTCGCGTTTGGTCGCGCCGGGTGGCCGACCACGCGCGGCATGCGCCGCCCGGCGAGTGCCGTCACGGTGTAAAGTTGTGTTGCGCTTCGCACGGCCGCGTGGCGCGTCGGTGGTGTTGCGGTCGTGTGCGAGCAGCGTCCGTTTTTCACGCTTTTGTCGGTGGATATGTCCTATGAGTCGCCCTTTTCGTCTGGCCATCAATGGGTATGGCCGGATAGGCCGTTGTTTTTTGCGCGCCCTGCGCGAATCCCCGTTGCGCCACAAGTATCGGATTGTTGCCATCAACGAGCCGGCGGCCCTGGAATCCATGGCGTATCTGACGCGTTTCGACTCCACGCACGGTGTTTTCCCGGGCAAGGTCGAGTCAGGTGACGGCGTGCTTCTGATCGACGACGAACCCATTGCGGTCAGTCATGCCAGCGCGCCCGACAGTGTCGATTGGCGCGCCCTGGACATCGACATGCTGGTCGAATGCTCAGGTCGTTTCAGCACGCGCCCCGAGCTCGGGCGGTTTCTGACGGCAGGTTGTCCACGCTTGCTGTTGTCGCATCCGGGACGCAGCGCCGCCGCGGTCGAAACCACGGTGGTTTACGGCGTCAACCATGAGCGGCTCGATCCCTCGCTACGCCTGGTGTCGAATGCCTCATGCACGACGAATGCCATCGTTCCCATACTCGACCACCTGCATCACACGTTCGGCGTCGCGCAGGCGTTTCTCACCACATTGCATTCGGTCATGAACGATCAGCCCATGATCGATGGCTATCATCACACCGATTTGCGGCGCACCCGCTCGGCGATGCAGTCGATCATCCCGGTGTCCACCGGGCTGGCGCAAGGCGTGGAACGGCTGCTGCCCGAATTGGCGGGGCGCGTGCGCGCGAAGGCAATTCGTGTGCCCATTCTCAATGTCTCGGCCATTGATTTCATGGTCAGCCTCGAACGCGATGCCACCGAGGCATCACTCAATGCCGCGATGGCGGATGCCGCGCGCGCCCACCCCCGGCTGATCGCGGTCTCGACTGCCGCGCACGCCTCGGTCGATTTCAATCACGACGCGCATTCGGCAATCGTCGACATCACCCAGACGCGCTGCAATGGTCCGCGCTTCGCCAATTTGCTCATATGGTTCGACAATGAGTGGGGGTTCGCCAGCCGCATGCTGGACGTTGCGAATTATTGGGCCGAACACCTGTCGCCCCGCGGTGTATAGTCGGGTCTGTCTCATCAAGTCTCATTGACGAAGGAACGCACCATGACATCATCGACCCGTGTGGAAACGGATTCCATGGGCAGCATCGACGTCCCAGCGGAACACTATTGGGGCGCGCAGACACAGCGCTCCATCCAGAATTTCCCGATAGGCGTTGCGCGGTTCAAGTGGCAACGCCCGGTCATCGCGGCGCTGGGAATCCTGAAAAAGGCGGCGGCGCAGGCCAACGCCGAATTGGGCGAGCTGCCGCGCGATCTGGCGACGCTGATCGAGCGGGCGGCCGATGAGGTGATCGACGGCAAGCGCGACGCCGAGTTCCCTTTGGTGGTGTTCCAGACGGGCTCGGGCACGCAGTCCAATATGAATGCCAATGAGGTCATCGCCAACCGCGCCATCGAGCTGGCTGGCGGCACGATGGGCAGCAAAAAGCCGGTGCATCCGAACGACCACGTCAACCGTGGGCAATCGTCCAACGATACCTTTCCGACTGCCATGCACATCGCGGTGGCGCAGGAACTGGCCCACAAACTATTTCCCGCGATCGGCACGCTGCGCGAAACGCTGGCGTTGAAATCGGAGCAATTCCAAGACATCGTCAAGACGGGCCGCACCCACCTGCAGGACGCAACTCCCATCACCGTGGGCCAGGAAATCAGCGGATGGGTGGCGCAGATCGATTTTGGCCTCGATGCGGTGCAGGCGGCGCTGCCGGGCATCTACGATCTGGCGATTGGGGGCACGGCCGTCGGCACGGGGTTGAATGCCCATCCGCGTTTCGGCGACGAAGCGGCGCGCCGTATCGCGGAAATCACGAAATTGCCGTTCCGTTCGTCGGCGAATAAATTTTTCTCGCTCTCGGCGCATGATGCGCTGGTCAGTCTGTCGGGTGCGCTGCGCACGCTTGCCGGTGCGCTCATGAAAATTGCCAACGATGTGCGGTGGCTTGCGAGTGGGCCGCGTTGCGGCATCGGTGAACTCATCATCCCTGATAACGAGCCGGGCTCGTCCATCATGCCGGGCAAAGTCAACCCCACCCAGTGCGAGGCCATGACCATGGTGTGCGTGCAGGTGTTCGGCAACGACGCGGCGGTGGCGTTCGCGGGTAGTCAGGGTAATTTTCAGCTCAATGTCTACAAGCCTGTGATGGTGCACAATATTCTCGAAAGTATCGGGCTGCTGGGCGACGCGTGCGCGTCGTTCAATGTGCATTGCGCCACGGGGATAGAGCCCAATCGCGAACGCATCGCCGAGCACCTGGGAAAGAACCTGATGCTCGTCACCGCGCTGAATCGGCACATTGGCTATGACAAGGCCGCGTTCATCGCCAAGAAGGCGCACAAGGAAAAATCAACCTTGCGCGAAGCGGCGTTGGCCTCCGGGTACCTCACCGCCGACCAGTACGACGCTTGGGTCGTACCGCTGGACATGACACACCCGGGTTAGCGTGCCGCCTGGCCGGTTCGCGCATGCGCATTCGAGTGCACGGCTGGCACCAGGCGAACTACGTGTCGCGGACAGCGGCGGTACCCTCGCCATCGCGCTCGCGTAACGATTTTGGAAGCAGTTTGTCTCGTTTCTTCACACTCTTTTCAGAGAGAATGGCGGTATTGTGTCGGCCGAGGCGAGCAGTCCTCGCCGATGGGGGGCGGCGTGCGATCGGCCGCCCGCGACGAACGAATGGCGTGGTGACAGCTGGTGTGCCGTCGATTCAGCGGCACAGTCGGCGACGCATCCTTGACACGCGAAAAAGGGGTATATCGAATGAAGGCGACTCAAAGACTGGTGTATTGCGCGGGGCTGGTGGTGCTGTCATGCAGCCTGGCCGCTTGCAGCGGGATGTCCAACCGCGGCAGGAATACGGCAATCGGGGCCGGCGTCGGTGCTTTGGGTGGCGCCATTCTCACCGGCGGCAGCGCGCTGGGCACCGTAGGTGGCGCGGCGGTGGGCGGCGTGGTGGGCAATATTGCCGGCGGGCGGTAGGTTGCCGGGGTAATTTCGCAGCCGGTGATTGCAAAGCCCTGACAGGCTCCAGCATGCCGGTCACGCGGCCTGAGGCTGGCGCGCTTTGCACCGCCCCGAATCGCCGGCGGCGCGCTATGACGGCTGTGTTTCGTTCGCGGAATGATCGCGGCGCGCCATGGAATCGATCAGTACCGGCATGACCAACAGCACCAGCGGAAGCTGAACCAGGGCGCCCGCAATGATGGCGATGGCGAGCGGCTGCAGCATCTGGTCGCCCGCGCCACTCACGGCGGCACCCAGCGGCACGAGGGCAAGAATCATGGCCAGTGTGCTCATGACGATGGGCCTCAAGCGGTTCAGCGCCGCGGCTCTCAGGGCGTTGCGCCGGTTCAGCGTCTGCCTGAGCGTGTGATACTCGGAGACCAGGAAGATCGCCATTTCGGTTGCGATGCCGATGATCATCACCATGCCCATCATGGCGGTGATGTTGAGCTCCACCTTCGTGATCCAGAGCCCCACGAAGACAGCCCCCGTGGATAGCAGTGAAGTGGCCATTACGATCACGGGGATGAGCAGACTCCGGTAGAGGAACATCAACAGGATGATTTCCGCGACGACGGCGGCGGCGAAGACCTTGACCATGCCGCGCGCGGCTTCTTGCTGCTGCTGGTAGGCGCCACCGAAGCGGTAGGTTGTCCCGGCCGGAATCAAGTCGGGCGCTTGCAGCATCCGTTTGACCGAGGCGATGGTGGAGCCCAGATCCCGCGTGCCGTCCGTTTGCGCCGTGATTGCAATGATCCGCCTGAGGTTGTCTCGCGTGAGCTCGGGTTGGCCGGAGACGAATCGCGTTGTTGCGACCGCTTTGAGTGGGAAAATCCGCCCGCCGGGCGCTTCGATTGGTAAATTTCCCAACTGGTCATGGGCGACCGCATCGCCAGGCGCTTCGAGTTTGAGCCTGACGCCAATATCGCGGGTCGTACCGAGATAGCGGGTGACGACAGAGCCTTCCAGGTAGTGCCCGACCTGGTTCTTCACTTCGGCAACTGTGATGCCGTATTGTGTTGCCGCCGCGGGGTCCACATGGATCTGGATCGCATCGCCCGCGGGAGTCACGCCGCTGCTGATGGAGGCGGGCTCCACGCCGGGCACCTTTCTCAGCGCCGCGGCGACTCTCATGGCGACAGGCGCAAGGGTGGCGGGGTTTCGGGCACTCAACTGGATGACGACGGGCTGCCGGCGTCCGACCATGTCGCCGATCATGTCACCCATGAGCTGGTGCGTGTCGAAGTCCACCCCTGGCACCCGGTGGGTTACCTTGGCGGAGATGTCGTTCATCACCCGCCAGATATCAGGTCGTTTGGACGGATCGACCAGATGCACGAAAAAGTCGCCCTGGTAGGTCTCGGTCAGATCGCCCCCAAGCCCCGCGCCGGTTCGCCGCGAGTAGGTGTCGACATACGGGTTGGTCTTGAGAATGGACTCTACCTGCGTGAGTTCGCGGTTGGTTTCTGCAAGGGAAGTACTGGGCGCCGTCTTGTAATCCAGCACAAAGCCGCCTTCGTCCATACGTGGCAGAAAGCCCGTCCCCACACGCTGGTACCCCAGATAGCCCAGGCCGGCGATTGCCACCAGCGCGATCGCGACGAGCCAGGGGGCGCGAAATGCCACGTCCAGCACTTTGCCGTGCATGCGCTTCAACCGCGTGTCCTTGCCGTGGGAAGGGTCGGTCCAGCGGCTGAAGTCGATGAGACTGCGGGCGAGCAGTGGCACGACGATGGCGGTGAGCAAAAACGAGATGATGAGCGCCGACGCCATCGTGAGCGACAGAAACCTGAAAAAGGCCCCTGTCACTCCCGAAAGAAACGCCAGGGGAATGAAGATGATGACGGTGGCAAGCGATGATCCCATCAGGGGCGCGAGAAACTCCCGCGCCGCCCGCAGCACGCTCTTGCGCGGGTCGCGCCCCTGATCCGAATGTCCCGCGCGGCGCGCGATATGTTCGATCATGACGATCACATCGTCGATCAGCAGACCGATCGCGGCGGCGATGCCGCCCAGCGTCATGATGTTGAGCGTCATGCCAAGCAGCCACAGGACCAGCACGCTGATCAGGACCGACATCGGAACCACGATCATGGCGACGGCGGTGACCCGCCAGCTGCGCAGGAACCAGAAGAGTACGCCCGCCGCGAAGAGAAGCCCGATGGCGATGGCTTCTTCGAGCGCCGCGATGGACGAGTGCACGAGCTGCGTCTGGTCATACCATTTGTACAGGCGCAGCGACGCGGGTTGCGTCGTCATGAAGGTGTCGAGGCGCGCGCGCACGCGCCTGGCAAGGGCGATGGAGTCGGCACGGTCCTGCTGGTACACGTCGAAGGTGACGCCGGGGTGGCCATTGACGTTGACGAGCAGCCACCGCGGCTTGGCGCCCATCTTGATGGTGGCGATCTGTGACAGGCGCACCACGCCAGACTTGCGCGTGCGCAGGGTGACGTTGCTCACCGACTGGATAGACGTGAAGGCGTTGTCGTCGACCGCGAGGTAAAGCAAGTGGTTGTCCGCCAGGCGTCCGGTGGCGGCAACGGTGTTGGTGGCGGACAACGCGTTTGCAATGTCGGCGAGTGTCAGGCCGAAGGCCTGTAGCGCCTCGGTGGAAACGGAAACCTCGACTTCCGGCGTCTTGCCGCCCAGCACGCCTACGCGGCGGATGCCGGGAATGCCCGTCAGCAGCGGCACGATTTCCCGCTGCGCGATCTGCCGCAGGCGCGCGGGGGACAACTTGTCGGAGAGCAGCGCGTAGGAGACGAACGGCATCACGGTATCCGGACTCATCTGACTCATGCTGTAGGTGGTCGCTGTCGGCAAATCGGCCATCTTGCGGGCGAAGGCCGAATCGATATGGGTGAGGGCGCGATCCATATCCGTGCCCCACGGAAAGTTCACGAATATCTGCGCCGAGCCGCGGGACGTGGTCGATGAGACGCCGGTGGCCTCCGGTACCGCGCGCGCCACGGTCTCCAATGGCTCCGTGACGTCAATCAGCATTTGCCGGGCGGGCATGCTTCCCGCGCTCACTTCGATGCGGATGCGGGGAAAGCTTGTGATTGGAAACAGGCCGACCGGCAAACTGATCGCGGCGTAGATTCCCGCGAGCGTGAGTGCGAAAGCGACGAAGAGAACGGGCAGCCGATGTTCCTCGATCCATATTGGCAGGCTCATTTCGTCGGCCCCTTGCCAGCATCCGCGAAGCGTAGCGCCATTCCGTCATCGAGCTGATAATTCCCCGAAAGCACCAACGCCTGCCTGGCGTCCAGCCCGCTGCCGCGCACCGCTACGTTGTCTCCCTGCGCGGCTTCGATTTGGACGTTGACCTTGCGCGCTTTCGCACCGGCGGCCTGTACGACGTAGGGGTTGCCCTGGTCGTCCATGAGAATGGCAGTGCGGGGAACGACGTAGCCGCGCGCATACCCCACGGTGATGACCGCATGAGCGGATTCTCCGGGGAACAGATGATCCGCGGAAGGCGTGATGTCGACGGGAATCAGGCCCGAGGCGGGGTCCGTGGCGGCGGCGACGCGGCTCACCGTGCCCCGTTGCATGGGCTCCGTTTTCAATGAGGCGATTTGTGCCGGATCGCCCAGGCGAATGCGGCGGGCGTCGCTTGGAATGACGCCTACACGAAGGACGAGCCCCTCTACTCCAGCCAGTTCGAGTATCGGGGCGCCGGGTGCGAGAGACGCTCCACTGGAGACGAACAGCCGGGTGACGACCGCCGCGAAGGGCGCGTGCAGCGTGACCTGTCCGTCACCCCCCTGCGTTTTGAGTGCGTCGAGTGTTGCCTGGGCGTCGGCGTCGGCTTTTTCGGCATTGGCCAGATCTTGAACGGTCGCGAGA
>SCQX01000267.1 GCA_004298545.1 Candidimonas sp.
AAAAAGCTGTGCGGTACTGATGCGCATGATGTTTGTCTCCGCTGTGTCAGCTTACCGCGCCCAGAATGGTTTGGAACAGTGTCTCGCTGACTTGCACGAGCTTCGCCGCCGCCTGGTACTGGCTCTGATACTGCTGGATATTGACGTATTCCTCGTTCACATTGACCCCCGAGACCGCCTGCTGGGCGTTGTAGTTCTGCGTCACGAGCGCTTGCTGGGCGGTGAGGTTGTTGGCATTTTCCTGAGTCTGGTTGCCAACCTGGTCGACCAGGCTCGCATAGGCGTCGCTGAAGCTCGACTGCTTGCCGCCGAGCAATTTTTCATTCTGCAGCCCCGCGAGTGCGAGCGCATTGTTGCCGTTGGCCGAGCCGCCCGTCGTGTCGGCCGCGGCGATCTGAGCGGGCGAGGTCATCGTCATGGCAATGTTTTGCGCGCCCCGCGTGACCGGCGAGATCGTCCACGTATCCCCGGCATGCGCCCCGCCGCCGACCGACATCGTCACGCCATCGACCGCCAGCCCGGAGACGGAAGCCCCTGTATACAAGGTTGCGCCATCGCTCGCGCGCACGAGCGTGTAATTCGTGCCATCGTACGAAAGCGTGTAGTCGGAGGCGCGCAACGCCGAGAGATTGCTGGCGTCGAACGCGGCCGACACCGTGGCGCTGCCGGTATTCTTCGCACCGCTGGCGACGGCCGGAGGTGTTATCGAGAACATCGGGGTGCCGGTGGCGCCATTCGCGTCGAGCCCCTGCGCCTGTTGCGCGTTGACCGCCAGCGCCAGGCCGGTGGCCAGCAGCCCCAGCTGTTTTTCCAGTGGGTCGAGCGATTGCGTACGGTAGGCGAACAGCCCACCCAAGGAACCGCCCGAGACGAGTGTCTCGCGGACTGGGTCGAGCATGGTCGCTCCGCCCGCGCCGCCCGGCACACTGGCGTAGACAGTCATGCTCGCCGAATCGGACTGGCTGGGAGCGGCCACCAAGTTGTACTGGGTGCCCCCCGATAGGAGAACGTGGCCATCGCCGAGCGTGAGTGCGAACTGGCCGTTTTGGTTGCTCACATTCACGTTCACGAGCTTCTGGAGATTGGCAACTTCGGTATCGCGCGCATCGAGCAGGTCATTGGGCGGCTGTCCGCCAGCCACCGCGTTGGCGGCGGTGATTTGCCCATTCAGCGCGCTGATGCGGCCCACCGCCGAATTGATCTGGCTGACGGTGGTCTGTATCTGGTTGTTGATATCACCGCGTTGCTCGTCGAAGTAATCCCCCACGGAATTGAATTGGCCGACCAGCTGGGTCGCATTGCCCAGCGCCTGCTCACGCGCCGCCGGATCGGCCGGCGAGGTAGCCACCCCTTGCAGTCCGCTGAAGAAGCCCTGCAACGCCGGGAACAGGCCCACGGTGCGGTCGGCGAACAGATTGTTGATCTGCGAGACCTCGTTGCCGAAAGTATCCAGGGCGCTCGCGCGCGTCTGCGCGCTGTTCAACTGCTGATTGATGAAGTCGTTGACCGAGCGCTGCACGCTTTGCACGATCACGCCCTGGCCGATGTAGCCGCCCCCCGAATTCTGGGCTGGCGCGGCGGCGACGATGATGCTCTGCCGGCTGTAGCCCGGGGTCGCCGCGTTATCCAGATTATGGCTCGAGGTCGCGAGCCCCGCCTGTGCGGCGTTCAACGCAGAGAGCGCGTAACCGGTCAGATTCATGTCTCAGGCAGCCTATTCGGTAAACAGGAATGTCGCGCGGATCAGCGGACGCCCCTCGCGACCACGACATACGGCACTACGACACAGTTCTCGGAAAGCTTGAATCCTCGCCTTGTCGATCACCCTGCTTCCGGCGATTACGGCACGACGCAGGGTTCTCAGAAAGACTGAATGGCGGCGGCGATCTGGTCCATGATGCGCACAAGCTTCGCGGCGTAGTCCGGGTCGGTCGCGTAGCCGGCGGCCTGGATTTCGTGGGCGGCCTGCTGCGGGGTCGGCGCATTTACCACCGCCTGGTAACGGGGGCTGTTGGTAATGAGCTGTGCGTAGTCGGTGAAGGCGTGCGCATAGGAGTCGTAGGCGCGAAACGGTTGCACGACCTTGCGGGCGGTGCCATCGACGTATTCGGTCGTGGCGGCCTTCACCACCCGCCCGTGCCAAGACGGCGTGGCTTTGATGCCAAAGAGATTGTAGGAAGGGTTGCCCGAGGTGTCGGTAATTTCGTGCGTACCCCAACCCGACTCGAGCGCCGCCTGGCTGAGGATCAGGCGCGCGGGCACGCCGCTGGCTGCCGCCGCCTTGCGCGCCGCCGGCGCCATGGCCCGGACAAACCCCGCGACTGACGCGCCGCCCGGCGCCGCGGGCCCCACGCTTCCCGCGCCGCCACCGCCCGTGGCGCCCAGGAGCTGCAGCAGCCCCGATATCGAGCTGGCGACCACGCCGCCCGAGTCCAGGGGAAGGCTCGACTTGAGTCCGGGAGCCCTCATTCGATCAGAGGCCGCGCGGGCGCGCACCCGCGCGGCCTGGGGATCGGCCAGCCCCTGGTGCTCGAGCATCTGGTTGAGGACCTGCTTTCCGAGGCCCAGTCCGCCGTTCGCGCTGGCAAGCGCAAGCCCCATCTGCTCGTCTTGCAGGCCTTGGACCATGCGCATCTGGTCGCCGCTGAAGAGCCCATTGGCAAACAGCGGATTGCTGTGCGCCGCACGCAGCACCATCTGCAGGAACAAGGCCTCGAACTGCGTGGCCACGGCCCGGTCGGCCGACTCCCGATCTTTCTGATTGCCCGACTGTTGCACGCGCGTCTTGAGCGCATCGAGAGTCTTCTGGTCGAAGACGAAGTTGGGGGCCGCGCCGCCAGTTCCCGGGCGCGGCAGGTAAAAAGCCATGACATCCCCCCTTTTCTTCCGGATGATTCAGACGATCTTCAGTTCCGCATGCAGCGCACCCGCCGCCTTGAGCGATTGCAGGATCGAGAGCAGGTCCTGTGGCGAGGCGCCAAGCGAGTTGAGCGCCTTGACGACCTGCGCGAGGCTCACCGTTCCATTCAGATGCGTCAGCTTGCCGTTCTGCGCCGAGATGCCAATGGTGGGGTTGGCCACGGCAACCGTTTGCCCGCCCGAGAGCGGGGCCGGCTGGCTCACGCCGATGTTCTGGTTCACCGTGACCGCAAGGTTGCCATAGTCCACCGCCACTTCGTCGAGCGTCACCGTGCGATTCATCACCACCGTGCCCGTGCGCGCGTTGATGATCACCACCGCCCGGGCAGGCGCCGGATTCACGTCGAGCGAGAGCAGGTTCGAGAGGAACTGGCTCTGCTCGGCGTCGGTCGCCGGCGCGTTCACTGCGACCACCCGGCCGTTGAGCGCGCGCGCAACCCCGCTTCCAAAGTTGCGATTGATGGCGTCGGCCACATTCTGCGCCGTTCCGAAGCTCGTGCTGTGCGTCTCGAGCATGATGCGCCCGTGCGTGGCGAGCTGTGTGGCGACGGTGCGCTCAACAACCGCGCCGTCGCTGATGATCCCGCCGTTGAGCTGGTTGATCTGCGTGCTGTTGCCCCCGGAGCTCGCGCCTGCACCACCGACCACGACGTTGCCCTGCGCAAGCGCATAGACCTGTCCGTTGGCGCCCTTCATCGGCGTCATGAGCAGCGTGCCGCCCCGCAGGCTTTTGGCGTTACCCATCGACGAGACCACTACGTCCATGTGCTGGCCGGACTGCGCGAAGGCCGGCAGCTGGGCGGTCACCATCACCGCGGCGATGTCCTTGAGCTGCATGTTGCTGCCTTGCGGAAGCGTCACGCCCAGCTGCGCCAGCATATTCGTCAGGCTCTGCTGCGTGAAGGGCGACTGGCGCACCTGATCGCCAGTGCCGTCGAGCCCCACGACCAAGCCGTAGCCCACCAGCGGATTGTCGCGCACGCCCTGCACGTTCACGAGATTGCGCAGCGTGATCGCCTGCGCGCTCGCAGCCAACACCCATAACGCCAGCGCGCCCAGTGTGATCCTCAGTGGGTGCTTCAGGAAATGCGACATGGCCGTGTTCATCTCAGAACGGAGAGATATTCAGGAAGAAGCGCTGCAGCCAGCCCATGGTCTGCACTTCGTCCATGACGCCGCGGCTGCGATACTCCATCTTCGCATCGGCAACCTGGGTCGAGAGCACCGTATTGGCACTGGTGATGGAGCGCGGATCGACCACTCCCGAGAAGCGCACATATTCGCTGCCGCGATTGATGGCGATCTCCTTCTGGCCCGCGATCTGAAGGTTGCCGTTGGGCAGCACACCGATGACGGTGGTCGTGATGGTGCCCGAGAAGGTGTTGTCCGCGGTGCTCGACCCCTTGCCGTCGGCCTTGTTGCTGCCCGAGGCATCGGTGTCCTGTTTGGAGTTCAGGGTGTTGGGGAAGATGGCGGCCGGCATCGTGTCCATCGAGAGCTTCATCGAGGACTCCCGGTCGGTGTTCGTGTCGACGTTCTTTGCCGCATTGGTCTTCTCCTGGATGATGATGGTGACGATGTCACCCACGTTGCGCGGGCGCCGATCCTCGAAGAGCGGGTAATCGCCATACGCGGTCGGCTGATAAATCGAGCCGTTGGGTTGCGGGGGCGGCGTGCGCGGCGGAGGCGAGGCGGAGAGCGGGCCGGTCACGACCGGCTCGGGCGGAACGATCGCGCACCCCGAGAGCACCAGCGCCGCGCCCAGGCACACACGCGCCGCATGGCGCCAGAATACGGACAAGCTCACCATCGGACGATCTCAGCTGATCTGCGTAAGCGCCTGCAGCATGTTGTCGGATGCCTGCACCGCCTTGCTGTTCATCTCGTAGGCGCGCTGCGTGGTGATCATGTTCACCAGCTCCTCGGCCACATTCACATTGCTCGCCTCGGTGTACTGCTGCATGATCTGGCCCGCGCCGTTGAGCCCGGGCTGTTCGGTCTGCGGCGGGCCCGAGGCATCGCTCTCGCCGTAGAGATTCTGCCCAAGGCTGAGCAGCCCGGTAGGGTTGATGAAGGTGCTCAGCTGGATCTGGCCCACGTTCACGTTCGTGCCCGCCGCACCCGGCTGCGTGACCGACACGGTGCCGTCGCGCCCGATGGTGATCGAGAGCGCGTTGTTCGGTATGTTGATGGGCGGCTGTATGGGATACCCGCCCGAGGTGACGAGCTGTCCGTTCTGATCGATCTGAAGACTTCCGTCGCGCGTGTAGGCGAAGGTGCCATCGGGCATCTGCACCTGCAGGAATCCGGCGCCCTGGATGGCGACATCCATGGCATTGCCCGTGTTCTTCATGTCGCCCTGCGTGTGGATGCGCTCGGTGGCCACGGTATCAACGCCGGTGCCCAGCTGCAGCCCCGAGGGCAGCTGGTTGTTGTCGCCCACCTGCGCACCCGGCTCGCGGATGGTCTGGTACATCAGGTCCTGGAATACCGCGCGCGAGCGCTTGAACCCGTCGGTGTTGACGTTCGCCAGATTGTTGGCGATCACGTCCATGTTGGTCTGCTGGGCCTCGAGCCCGGTCTTGGAAATCCAAAGTGATCGAATCATTTGAAAGCTCCTTTTCAGTTCCCCGCCGGCCCCAGAATGGCGTTGGCGCTCTGCGCGTTGGCGCTCGCCTGCTTGATGACGCTCATCTGCATCTGGAAGCTGCGCGCGTTCTGGATCAGCCCCACCATCTGTGCGGTGGGACTCACGTTGCTGCCCTCCAGCGCCCGATCTTTGATCTGCACGCGCGGATCGGTGGGCGCCGCCACGAACCCGCCGTTGGGTCCGGGGATGCGAAACAAGCCATCGTCGCCCCGTACCAGCGTGCGGGGATCGGGGTTCACGAGCTTGATGTTGCCAAGCCGCGCGATGTCGCGCACCGTCTCGCCGGGAGCGATCGAGTTGACGCCCCCATGGCGCGAGATGTGGATGTGCGCGCGCGGCGGAATCACAATGGGTCCCCCGCCGCGCGAGAGCACCGGCCAGCCCTGCGACGTCACCAGTTCCCCGGACGGATTCATTTGCAGGCTGCCCGCGCGGGTATAGGCCTCGCCCTGGGGAGTCTGTACCGCGATCCAGCCATCGCCCTGCACGGCAACGTCGAGCACGCGTCCGGTCGTGTGTATCGCGCCATGCGCCATGAGGCTCGCCCCCGTCGTCGTGGCCGTGAGCACGCGTGTGCCCGGCTGCGGCGCATCGGGCACGTTCACGGGTACGGCGCGGTACGCCGCAAGCTGCGCGCGAAAGCCGGTCGTATCGGCATTGGCAAGGTTGTTGGCCAGCGCGGCCTGCGCCTCGAGTGTGCGCGCGGCCCCACCGGCGGCGGTATAGACGATCCTGTCCATGGGCTCAGTTCATCTGCAGGAGCGTCTGCACGACCTGGTCCTGCGTCTTGATCGACTGGGCGTTGGCCTGGTAGCTGCGCTGGGCGATGATCATGCTCACGAGCTCCTGGCTCAGATCGACGTTGGAATCCTCGACGGCCTGCCCCTTGATGTTCGCCAGGCCATTGGTACCCGGGCGTCCCAGCAGCGCCTGCCCCGAGGAGGTGCTGGCCTGCCAGGCGTTGTCTCCCGCGGGGATGAGCCCCTGGAGATTGTTGAAGCTTGCAAGCGCCACCGTGCCGACCATCTGGCTCTCGCCGTTCGTGTAGTTCGCGAGGATGGAGCCGTCCTTGCTGATCGCAACGCCGGTGAATTCGCCGGTCGCGTAGCCGTCGGCGTTGAAGTTCGAGGAAAACGCGCCGCCATACTGCGTGCTGCCCGTCATGTTCAGCGTGAGGGCCAGTGGCGCGGCGGGCGAATTCGCGCCGCCCGGCTGTGCGACATTGAGCGAGACTTGCGTTGTGGAGGTGAGCCTTCCCGAGCCATCGAAAGTCATCGCCACGGGGCCGCCGCCGGCCGGCAAGTCGACCGGCTTGCCATCGAGCTGATAGTAGGCGTCCCAGTTGCTCGTGGCGCCCGCCGACCCCGAGCGCTTGGCGAAGTAAATCATCAACTGATGCGAGTTGCCGAGAGAATCGTAGACCGAGACGGGTAGCGAACTCGTGTAGCTGTCAGTATTCCCGGCAGAGAATGGCTCGGCCGGCAGTGCGGCCGTATAGGCGTTGTTCGGCAAGCCGGTGTCGAGCGAACCGGAAATGACCTGGCCGGCGGCGATCGTCGCGTAGGTGCCCGCGCCGCTTGTGTAGGTGCCATCGGCCGGCGCGCTGACCGGGCTGCCCGAGGAATCCACCCAGCTGTAGCTGCCCGAGGAGTCCACCCGATAGTAGATGGGCGCATCGGGCACGCCCGTGGCCGTTGGCGTGAGCGTGACGCTACCCAACACCTCTGGCTGCCCGGTAATCGAGATCGATTGCGCGTTGGCGTCCAGATTCGCGGTGAGCGACACGTTTGCCGTCGCCTGCGGCGCGATGTTGCCCACCGGCACGACGAGTGGCACGACCGCCGTGCTGTTCGCCCCCCCTATGTAGCCGGTCAGGACCTGACCGGCGGCATTGACGATGTGATTGTTCTGATCCTTGTGGAACTGGCCGGCACGGGAGTAGAAGACGTTGCCCTCGGGGTCGAGCAGACGAAACATGCCATTCTGCCCGTCGATCGCCATGTCGTACTCGTTGCCCGAGGCCGTGACGGTGCCCGACGAGAAATCCTGGCTCGTAGCGGCAACCGCCACCCCCATTCCCACCTTTGCATTCGCGTACACGTCGGAGAACTGCAACGTCGAGGATTTGAAACCGACCGTTCCCGAGTTGGAAATGTTGTTGCCGATCACGTCGAGATCCTGCGCCGAAGCGTCCAGACCCGACAACCCCTGTTGAAAACTCATGATGCCGCTCCTTGCGCGCTCAGATAACCTGCCGAATGTCGGCGAGCGAGACGCTCCCGCCCATGTTCAAATTGATTTGCGGGCCGCTCGCGTTGTAGGCGATGCTTTGAATGGTCGCCTGAGAAAGCGGCTGGGCCGAGACCGACGAACCGTCCGCAGCGGTTGCGCTGACCGACAGCGAGTACGCGCCATCGGGCGCGACCGCCCCGGCATCGGTCTTGCCATCCCAGGCAAGCGGCATGGTGCCGGCGGGCATCGCGCCAAGATCCATGGTGCGCACCGCCCTGCCCGACCCGTCGGTGATCGTTGCCTTCACGTCGGCGGCGGGCGCCAGCATGTCGATGCCCGCAAGCGTCGCCACGCCCTGCCCGACGGAAATCTTGCTGCCGGTGACCAGCACCTGGTGCCCGATGAGCGCGGAAGCCTGCATCGACTGCGACATGTTCATCTGGCCCGAGATGGCCTGGAGCGTGGCGTTGAGTTGCGTGATGCCGCTCACCGTGGAGAGCTGGGCCATCTGCGAGGTCACCTCCGAATTGTCCATCGGGTTCAGCGGGTCCTGGTTCTGCAGCTGCGTGGTGAGCAGCGTGAGAAACTGGTTCTGAATATCCTGCGCGCTTGCCGTGGCCGAAGCGTTTGCGATGCCCACGGCGGCGGCCGTCGCGCCAGCCGCGGCGGCCACTGGCGTGCTCGGCACGACCGATGTCTGATTGGTGGAAATTGCCATGACTGAAGGCCCTCCTTGATAGATGAAACGGCTACTGGCCGATGGCAAGTGTTCTTGCGGCGAGAGATTTCGCCGTATTGACGATCTCGACGTCCGCCTGATAGGAACGTGAGGCCGAGATCATGTTGACCGTCTCGGCCACCACATCGACGTTCGGCATGATGACGTAGCCCGTCGCGTCGGCTGCCGGATTGCCCGGATCGAAGTGCCGGCGCATGGGCGCATTGCTTTCGATGACGTCGGCCACTTGCACGCCTCCGACAGGCGAGGCCGACGTGGCCGAACCCAGCGGCTGCATGCGAAAGACGACTTCGCGGGCGCGGTAGGGCTTGCCGTCCGGACCGGCCACGCTATCGGCGTTGGCGATGTTGCTGGCCGCCACGTTCATGCGTTGCGACTGCGCCGTCATCGCCGAACCGGCAATTTCCATGAGCGAAAGGCTAGCCATCCACGATCTCCACGCGGCGCTCAGGTGGACTGCAGCGCCGCGAGCATGGTTTTGATCCGATCCGACACAAACGCGAGGTCGGCCTGATAATGCATGACGGTGTCGGCAAAATCGACCCGTTCCGTATCCATCTCGACGGTGTTGCCGTCGGCGCTTTGCTGAAATGGGACCCGATACTGGGCGTCGACCGCCGCGAAGGCCGGGCCCGTCCCGGGAATGTGGCGCGGGTCGGTCAACTCAAGGGCGACTGGCGGCAGATTCTGGCGCGCCGAAAGCGCCTGGCGCAGGCTGCTCGTGAAATCGATGTCCCGCGCCTTGTATTCGGGCGTATCGGCGTTCGCAATATTGGTCGACAACAACTCCAGGCGCTGGCGGCGCACGTTGATCGCCGTTTCGTAAAAGCTGAACGCGCGATCGAGGGGCGAACCCGAGAGTACTGTCGTCATGCGTGCCATCCTCATGTCGTTGATCGGCCATCCAACCGGCCCACCTATAGTAGTCGCGCGGCCCGCGAAGCAAGCGAATGAACAACCCGGTATTTATGGGACATTTTCGGCAATAGGGAAAAATAGGCGCAGCGTACACTCGGGTTATGACAAGATTTTGTTCCATTCGGCGGTTCACGACAGTCAAGGCAGCCGTCGCGTCGCTCGCAGCGCTTTGTCTGCTGGCGCCAGCGACGCGAAGCGCGGCCGCGCCCGTGCCGCAAACGCTCGAGCAGGCCGCGACGCGCTACCTGCAAGGCGTGGCAGTCAATACCGGTCTGGACGGCCACCTGGGAGTGACGCTGAACCAGGCGGCAAGCAACCGCCTGGCCGGCTGCGCCTCGCCACGCTTCGAGCGCGTGTCGAACCGGCCGCTGAGCAGCTTCGAGACCCTGGCCGTGAGCTGCCCGGGCGACAGTACATTGACCGGCGTCGCCTACCTGCAAGCCGTTATCACGCTCACCGCGTCGTACGCGGTGGCCACGCAGGAAATCAACGCCGGCAGCGCGATCGCCCGCACCGATATCAGCGTGCGCACGGCTGACATCCTGCGCCTGCCGCAGGACGCAAGGCAACCCCCGTCGAGCTGGATCGGAATGGTGGCCACGCGACGAATTCCCGCCGGAACCCCATTGCGAGGCAGTGAAGTGCGCAGCGCACAGTCGGTCGCGCGTGGCGAAGTCGTGCGCCTCGTCTACCAGATTCCTGGGCTGCGGGTGACCAACAGCGCGACGGCGCTCTCGAATGCCGATGTCGGCGCAATGGTGCGAGTCAAGACCAGCAACGGTCAGATTGTCTCGGGGCGGGTGGCCGACGACGGAACCGTGCGTGTGCAGCCGTAGCCCACGGACGCGCCGGCCCCTCTCTTACCCGCGGGCGCGCCGGTCACCCCATCCCTTCCGACCGGCCCCTTCAGGCGCAACCCGTGAACGACGACATGCTCGCGTCGAGGCGACGGCCTCGCCCCGAGGCGATGGATCCGCCTTAAAGTTTTACGCGGGAGTGCCGTAAACTACCACAGGACAGGTAAATTCCATCATTCATCTTGAGCAAGCCGCGCAAATGAGCATTCAACCAATCAATTCGCAGACGGCTGCCGCGGCCGCGACGGCGCCTGGCAGAGTCGCATCCACGAATCAGGGCGGCGCGGACACCCCCGAACAAAGTGCCGCCGTGTCGTTGTCGACCAGCGTCACCGACCTCCAGAGCAACGACCATGACGTCGACATGGTCAAGGTGGCTACGCTGCGCGAGGCACTGGCCAGCGGCTCGCTCGAGATTCACCCCGACCGCATCGCCCAGGGGCTCATCAACGACGCGCTGGCGTTGCTTGGAAGATCGAAGTGAAGCGGGACGCCGCTTTCTCGGCACGTATCCATCAGTTACTCAACCGGGAAATCCTTGGCATGCGGGCTTTTCTCGGGACGCTGGAGCTCGAGGCGCGCACACTGGGGCGGCTTCGCGCGCCCGATGTACTGCGCGAGGTCGTGTGTACGAAACAGGGCCAGGCAGCCCTTCTCGCGGCGCTGGCGCGCGAGCGCGCCGACTTGGTTCTAGCGCATGGATCCAGCGCCTCCAATGGGAGGCTCGATGAATTGACCGACGAGTACCCGGAGTTCCTCGCAAGCTGGGGGACGCTGTGCGAGCTGACGCGCGTCGCCCGCGAGCGCAACACAGAGAACGGAAGGCGCATCGACGAATGCCGCCACGCCAATGTAATCGCCATGAACGTCCTGCGCGAGGCGGTTGTCAAGCAGGGTGCGGTGGCCTTGTACACCGCGCGGGGCGCAAGCCAGCTCGCTCGCGATGGCGGGGACCTCGCCATCGGCTGAAACGGGGTCAAAGCCGGCAGGCAACGCGCAAATGGCGGCTGGCGACGCTCAATTGGGGCCGACGACCGTGGTCACGTGTATGATCCGCTCGGCAGGAATCTCGCTGGTCGCGAGCACCGCCAGGTCGGGAACGGTCACGCGCAGAAGGCGCGCAAGCGTGGCGCGCAATACCGGACTCGTTACCAGCACGGCGGGATCGCCCCTCTGGGTGTGGTGTGTGAGCGCCTCTTTGATGTGTTCAAGCACTCTCTGCGCGAGCGTGGGTTCGAGTGCGCCGTTCGAAGTCACGGCCGTGGCAAGCACCTTGCCCAGTTCGGTATTCAGCCCCAACGCACGGCATTCCGCGGCTTCGCCAAAACACTGCTGGGTGATCGCGCGCCCCAGCGCAACGCGTACCCGCGCGAGAAGCTCGTCGCCGGGGAAGGACGCGCCGGCCGCGGCCGCCGGGGCCTGCAGCCGCGGCCCCCAGTCGAGCAGCGTTTCGGCGATCGAGCGCATGTCGCGTATCGGCACACCCTCGACGAGCAGCCCGCGCAGCACCGAGAGCAGCACCGACTGCGAGACGGACTTGGGCGTGAGATCTTCGGTGAGGCCCTTCGACTCTTCCTCGACGCGCGCGAGCAGCTTCTGGAGCTGCGGTCGGCCAAAGAGGGTGGCTGCGTACTGGTGCATGAGGTGATCGAGCTGCGTGGCGAGAACCGTGCCCGCGTCGACTACCGTGTAGCCTGCAACCTGCGCGGCTTCGCGACCGGCCGCAGGAATCCACGTCGCGGGTAGCCCGAAGGTGGGTTCGGTGCTCACGCGCCCGGCAAGTGGCGCACCCGCGTCGCCCGGATTGATGGCCATCCACTCGCCCGGCCAGGCCTCGCCCCGCCCCACTTCGACTCCCGAGATGAGTATGCGGTAGGTGTTGGGGTCGAGTTCCAGGTTGTCGCGAATGTGGACAACCGGGGGGAGAAACCCCACGGATTGCGCGAAACTGCGGCGCAGCGCCCGGACCCGGCCGACGAGTTCGGCCCCCTTGCCCGCATCCACCAGCCCGATGAGGCGAAAACCGATCTCCAGCGAGAGCGGCTCGACGAGCTTCACGTCACTCCACGAGGCTTCCGGCGCGCCTGCCGTCTCGAGTTTCTCGCCGGCTGCGGCCGAAGACGCCTCCACATGCCGCGCGCGGCGCTGGATCACCGTCGCGCCGATGGCCAGCATGGCCGCCAGCGTGAGAAACGCGAAATGCGGCATATTCGGAATCAGCCCCATCAGCAGCATGATGGCGGCGGTGATATATTGCGGCGCAGGGTTGACAAAAAGCTGGCCGACGATCTGCTGGCCGACGTCCTGGTCGGTGGCCACGCGCGAGACGATCACGCCGGCGGCCGTCGAGACGATGAGCGAGGGTATCTGGCCGACCAGGCCATCGCCAATGGTGAGCAGCGTGTAGTCCGACGCGGCCTGCGCAAGGTCCATGCCATGTTGCAGCACGCCCACGAGCAACCCGCCGACGATGCACACCCCCATGATGATCAGGCCCGCGACGGCATCGCCCCGCACGAATTTGCTCGCCCCGTCCATCGCCCCATAGAACTCTGCCTCCTGGGCAACCTCGGCGCGGCGCTTGCGCGCCTGGTCCTCGGTGACGAGTCCGGCATTCAGGTCGGCATCGATGGCCATCTGCTTGCCGGGCATCGCATCGAGCGTGAAGCGTGCGCCCACCTCGGCGATACGCCCCGCACCCTTGGTGATCACCACGAAGTTGATCAACACCAGAATAAGGAAAACCACGATGCCAACGGCGAAGTCGCCACCCACGAGGAAGTGACCGAACGCCTCGATCACGCGTCCGGCCGCCCCGGGACCCGTATGACCACGCAATAGCACCACACGCGTGGAGGCCACATTCAGCGACAAGCGCAACAGCGTCGCGAACAGGAGCACCGACGGAAACGCGGCGAAGTCGAGCGGCCGCTTCGTGAACATTGCGACCAGCAAAATCATGATCGCCATCGCGATGTTGAACGTGAACAGCAGATCGAGCACGATGGGTGGCAGCGGCAGTACCATCATGGCAAGCACCATGAGGATAAGCACGGGGCCGACAAGCGCTCGTGGCTGGGCGGCGAAAAGGGCCCGAACCGATGGCGGCGAAGAGGGGGAAGTCATTTCGAATGCCTGATCCTCGGGCGGCTACTGCCAATCGTGCCCAATGGATACCTCCTGTGCGTGGGGATCAAGCGCCGGCGGCACGCGCAGCTCGCCCTGCGTGAGCGCGAGGGGCGCACTGGCCTCCAGACCGTTCTCCCAGCGCCGCAGCTGATATACCCACGCGAGCACCTGGGCCACCGCATCGTAGAGCACCTCGGGCACGACCTGGTCGAGTTCCACGTGCGCGTAAAGCGCGCGGGCAAGCGGGGGGGCCTCGAGCAGGGGTACGTGGTTCGCGCGCGCGATTTCGCGAATCTTCTCGGCGATGTCCCCCCTGCCCCGGGCCACCACCCGCGGGGCGCGCTCGCCTTCCGCATAACGCAGCGCAACCGCAAATTGGGTCGGATTGGTGACAACGACGTTGGCCTTGGGCACTTGCGCCATCATGCGCCGGCGCGCAAGCGCAAGCTGCCCCTGGCGAATGCGCCGCTTGATCTGGGGGTCGCCCTCACTTTCCTTGAATTCGCGGCGCACCTCCTCCTTGCTCATCCTGAGCTGTCTGACGTGGTGAAACATCTGCCACGGCACGTCGACGGCGGCAAGCAGCACGAGTGGCAGCGCCGTCAGCAGGCACCCGAGCAGAATGATCCGCATCGCGCGCGCAAGCGCGAGTCCGGACGGCAGGCCGGCGAGCGCCACGATCGCGGCCATGTGGTAATGAAACACTGCGTAGCCCGTGGCCGCGATGAGCACCACCTTGGCGATCGCCTTGCCAAGCTCGGCGGCCGACTGCGCGGACCAGAGCCGCTTGAGTCCAGAGAATGGATCGAGACGCTCGACGCGCGGGGCGAGCGCCTCAGCGGAGAATACCCATCCGCCAAGCGCAAGACATCCACCCACCGCGCATAGTGTGCTGACCAGCAGCATCGGGATGGCGACCAATGCGCCCGAACGCGCCGCAGTAAACAGCAGCGAGCCAAACTCGGGCGCCTCGTGAACCGATGCGCCCGCGGCAAGCGCGACGCGCATGACAGAGAGCATTCGC
Organism: Candidimonas sp.; assembly: GCA_004298545.1. Lineage (GTDB taxonomy): Bacteria > Pseudomonadota > Gammaproteobacteria > Burkholderiales > Burkholderiaceae_B > SCQX01. Next base: position 14,469 of record SCQX01000267.1, read on the forward strand.
CCGAGCATGAACGAGCCCGAGAACCACAGCACCGCGAATCCGCCGAAGATGACCAACGCGGTCACCAGTTCGCGAGAGCGCGCAAGCTGCCCCTGCTCACGCGCCTTCTCGATACGTCGCTGCGAGGCGGGTTCGGTTCGATCGGCGTCGCTTCCCTCAGCCATGGCACGCGCCCATGGTGCGGCGTTCAGCGCTCATGTGTCGCGCCCGTCCGCCTGTCCGGCGCACCGCCACGATCGGCGGGTGTCGCCGCGCCGGGGGCGGTTTCGGTGGTTGGGGGGGTTGATTGCTGCCTGGTGGACGCCTGTGGCGCGCCAGCGGGCGTGGACAGGAAAATCTTCGGTCCTTCGTAGGTCTCGCGCAGTGCCGCCTCGGCCTTGTGGTTCAGGACGATGATGCTGATGCGACGGTTGGCCGGGGCCATCGGATCGCTTTGCACCAGATTCATCGTCGAGGCAAGTCCGACCACATCGCGGATCCTCCCATCGTCGATGCCGCCCGCCACGAGCGCCTGGCGGGCGGCGTTGGCACGGTCGGCCGAGAGTTCCCAGTTACTGTAGTGCGCGATGCCGCTGGAGTATGGGTGCGCATCGGTATGGCCCGCGATCGACAGACCGTTGGGCATGCCGTTGAGCGTTGGCGCCAGCGCGTGCAGGATCTCGACCATGGTGGCCGACAGGTCTGCGCTGCCCAGCGCGAACATCGGCTTGTCCTGTGCATCCAGTATCTGGATACGCAGCCCCTCGGGCGTCATGTCGAGGACCAGCTGTGGCTTGTACTTCTTCAAGATCGGGTCGGCATTGATGAGCGCCTCGAGCTTGCGCTTGAGATCCTCAAGCCGCTGGTTGTCATGCCCATTCGCAGCGGCGAAGCTCGATTGCGCGACTGGCATTGGCGGCGCATCCGCACGCGTATGCTCTGGTATTGGCGTCGGGCTGCCGCCCGGGATCACCTTGCGTGGATTCGCGTCACTGATACTGCCCTGGATCGCCGACATGAGCGGCGTACGAAAGTACTGGGCAATACCAACGAGATCCTTTTTGGGCACGAGCATCAACAGCCACATGATGAGGAAGAATGACATCATCGACGTCATGAAGTCGGCGTACGCGATCTTCCAGCTCCCGCCGTGGAAGGGCGCGTGACACTTGCGCGCGCGCCTGATGACGATGCGATCTTCCTTCGCCTCCATGGTGCGCCTCGCCTATTTCCCGCTCGATTGCGCGCCGGCGCCCGCACCCGCGCCCGAATGGCGCGTGCTGCGCACGTGTTCCTCGAGCTCGACGAAAGACGGCCGCACCGTATTGAAGAGCACCTTGCGGCCGAACTCCACGGCGATCTGGGGTGGATAGCCATTGACGTACGCCAGCAGCGTCACCTTCACACATTCGAGCGCCTTGATCGCTTCGCTATTTCGGCGCTCCAGCGCATCGGCGAAGGGAAAGCCCACGCCATAGGCGAACAGCACGCCCGCGAAGGTCCCCACCAGCGCCTTGGAGATCAGCTCGGCCAGCACCGACGGGGGCTGGTCCACGGCAGCCAACGCCTTGATGACCCCCATGACGGCCGCCACGATACCGAAAGCCGGCAGGCCATCGGCCATGGTGCGCAACGCGTGCACGGGAAGCGCATCGGTTTCCCGCACGGTCTCGAGTTCCTCATCCATGAGCGTCTCGAGTTCCAGTGAACTCATATTGCCGCTGATCATCAAGCGCATGTAATCGATGAGGAACTCCATCACGCGCTTGTTCTTGATGATGTTCGCATACTGCGAGAAAATCGCGCTCTCGGCCGGGTTCTCGATGTGGGATTCCACGGCTCGCAGCCCCTCGCGCTTGGCGCTGCTCAGGATCAGATACATGCAGCTCATCAGATCCATGTAGAGCGCCTTGTCATAGATACCACGCTTGAAGATGCCCGCGAGGCCCAGGCGCAGCAGCCTGAGCGAGCGCCGACTGGTCGCGATGACGAGCGCGCCGACGGCCGCGCCAAGGATGAGCAGGATCTCGGTCGGCTGATATAGCGCCCAGAGATGCCCATCGCCAGCCAGATAGCTGATGAACACCGCCGCGATGACAATACCCAGACCGATGATGACCGTCACACCACTTCCCCTGTTTCGAGTGAATACGGGCGAATCGGTATGATGGCGCAGTTTGTCATCTGGCGAATCGCCGTTAAGGCTGATGGAAGTGGGCTTGTTCGGGCGTTTGGGAATCGTTGACCAGGCGGATCGGGCGCGCCGACGCCATATGCACGCCATCACTCAGATGCCGCACCTGCCAGCCAATGCGCGCGAACAGCGCGCACAGCGAGGCGCGGGTGTGGATCGTTACGTGACCGTTGCGCGGCGCGATGTACCAGAATTGCACCGCATGGTCGGGTAGCTCATCCACGGTGAGTGTGGAGAAGAGCACGACGCCATCGGCGGCCACATAGCGCGCGAGATCCCGCAGCGTTGCCAGCGGCTTGGGGGTGTGCTCGAATACTTCGAAACAGGTCACCAGGCCGTACCGCCCTGCGGGGCGCTCGCTGCCAGCCCGCCCGAATGGATCCCATGCCTCGCAGGCGATGCCGTGCGTGCGCAGCAGCCGCGCCATGGCGCCATCGCCCGCACCATAGTCGAGCACGCGCGCGCAGCCAAGCTTGCGCGCCATATCTTCGACCATTCCAGCGTTCGCGCGCGGGCGGCGTATCCGGTAATCGGGATCGACCTGCGCGTAGCCGTCGTTGTAGATGTTGACGATGAAGTCCTGCGGCGTCCAATCGTCGAATGCTTCGGTGAAGATCAGGCGGCACTGTTCACAGCGCCGATACCAGATCGGCACGCCCGCCAGCGGCAACCAGATGCCGTTGCGTTCCTCGCAGCTCTTGTTGAAGTCGACCACGCCATACAGTCGCGTCGCCCCGCCGCAAACCTTGCAGGCATGTACGGCAGCCTCGGGCGCTCGCTGCCGCGCCGGGGAAGGCCGGCCCGCCTCGGAATCGGGTGCCCCGTCGGCTTTATCGGCCCCGGCGGCCCTGGCGGCTTCGGCATCCGCGGGCGGCGGCGCGCCACGCGCCTGCGCGACGCGCGCCAGCAGGCTCGCGCGCACCTGTGCGATAACGGGCGCCCAGGCGCCGTAGGCCGGCTGGCGAAAGAGCCTCGCCGCGGGGTACCAGGGCGAGTCTTCCCGTTCGAGCAGCCAGCGCCAGTCGGGTGCGTGGGCGAGCAGTACCCACACGGGGCGCGCGAGCGCGCCCGCCACATGCACGACCGACGTATCGACACTGATGACCAGATCGAGTGCGTCGATGAGCGCGGCCGTCTCCGCGTAGTCGCTCAGGGCGCCGTCCCACAGCGAAACAGTGGACTCGGTCGCGAGCCGCGCCCTGTCGGGTTCGGCGATGCGCGCCTGCAGACAATGCCAGTGCACGCCGGCCACGCCAAAGAGGCTAGCCAGCGTATCCAGGTTCTGGATCGAACGGTTGAAATCGTTCGTATGATCGGGATTACCCTGCCAGGCAAAACCCACCTGCAGCGCGTCGTCCGCATGGGCCACCGCCCGAAGGCGCGCCTGCCAGTCGGCGCGGCGCACCGCGTCGCTGCGCAAGTACGCGTCCGCGCCGCGCGGCCCCGGGATGCTCTGGAGCGTGGTTCCCAGAAAGTGCGGCAGGCTCATCAGTTCGATCCACGCGTCGAAGCGCGCCGGCATCTCGCCCGCCCGCACGAATTGCGGCGCCGGCTCCAGGCTCTGGAGCAAGGGCCGCAGCATATCGAAGCTCTCGAGTACCGGGTGGATGCCGCGCGCGGCAAGCAGCGGCAGATAGCGGATGAACTGCACCATGTCGCCGGCGCCCTGTTCGCGGCGAATGAACAGTGTCTTGCCGGCGAGGTCCGCGCGACCGTCCCAGCGCGGCGCCTGGGTGATCGCGCGCGCTTTCGAGTACTCGCCGCGGCGCAGCCGCCATTCGTAGAGCTCGAATCCCTGCGCATACTCGCCCACGAGCAGCAGGATGATCGCCATGTTGAAGAAATAATCCGGATCGCGCTGGTCGATTTCAATCGCATTGCGCAGTGCCTGGAACGCCTGCGCCCAGTGGCCGGTCTGAAGCAGCGCGGTGGACTTGTTCGACCACCCCTGTGCGGGCCTGATGCCGGACGCGATGGCCATCTCGAAATACGTCAGCGCCGTCTCCGGATCGCCCGTGCGCAGCCAGGCCACACCCACGTTCACGGGCGCGGCCAGGCGCATGGCTTGCGGCACCCGCTCGTAGTCGGCGCGCGCTTCCCGACAGCGGTTGAGATTCACCAGACAATCGGCGCGGCGGGCCCGATGTAGCGGGTTCTCCGGCTCACGCGCGACGGCCAGATCGAGGCACTCGAGCGCCTGTTCAAAGCGGCGCTGGCCCTTGAGCGCATCGCCGCGCGCCGAGATGAGCCCCGTATCGTCGGGAAAGACCTCCAGCGCGCGCGCCACCGCGTCCTCGGCCAGGCCGAAGGCGCTGCAGCGCAGATACGCCTGGATGAGGTTGGTCCAGCCGGGGCGCGCCTGACGGCGCAGGCCGAGCGCATGTGACAGCACCCTGCAGGCTTGTGTGTAATCGCAGACCTGCGTATCGGCCGCGCCCAGGTCGATGAGCGCATCGATGTGATGCGGCTGCGTGCGCAACACCGCCTCGAATTCGCGTCGCGCGCCACGCGCGTCGCCAGATGCGAGCAGGGCAAGCCCCCGCTTGATGCGCTTGGTCTGTCCATATTGCGCCCGCCCCTCGCGGGCGTCGTCCATTCCCTGGCGGGCGGCCTGCTCCAGGGCCTCGCGCGAGGATGGGTCATGCGTTTCGATCCGTTCTCCTGCTTCGGTTTGCATCAGCGGCCCGATATGATTGATCCAGTTCCCACGGGGAGTATCGCGCCAAAGCGGGGCGCGCAAATCAACGAAAAACGGGACAAAAACACCCTAGTCATCGCATTGGGCGACAAAGACCGCCAGCGCGGCGACACGCTCACGAGTGCGACGTGCGCGCGAGCGCGCCCGCCGCGTCGAGTAGCCGCGCGGCCATTTTCTCGAGCGCCACCGCCTCTTCGGCTGCGCCGATGGCAAGCGCCTCGCGCGGCATGCCAAAGACCACGCAGCTTGCTTCGTCCTCGGCGAAGGTACGCGCGCCCGCCTCGCGCATCTCGAGCAGACCGCGGGCGCCGTCCTTGCCCATCCCGGTCAGTATTGCGCCAACAGCGTTCGCGCCCGCCACGCGCGCGGCGGACTGGAACATCACCTCGACCGAGGGCCGGTGACGGTTCACCGGATCCCCCGTATCGAGCCGCGTGACGTAATGGGCCCCCGAACGCGCAACACACAGATGCGCGACCCCTCCGGGTGCCAGGTACACGTGGCCGGGCAGGACGTGGTCGCCATCGGCCGCCTCATGCACACGAACCGCGCACAACCCGTCCAGGCGTTTGACGAAGGACCGCGTGAAACCCGCCGGCATGTGCTGCGTGATGAGCACGGCGGGACTGCCCGCCGGAAGCCGCTCGAGTACGCGCCGGATCGCCTCGGTGCCCCCGGTGGACGCGCCGATGAAGATCAGTTTCTCGGTACTGGGCAGAACGCCGGCAAGGCGCGCCACGACACCGTCTGCGGGCACCGGGTAGCTGCGCGGGCGAGCGCTTGCCGCGGCCCGTATCTTTGCGGCGATCATCTCGGCATATTCCAGCAGTCCGTCTCGCACGCCAGCCTGTGGCTTGGTGATGAAGTCGACCGCGCCAAGTTCCAGCGCTCGCAGCGTCACCTCGGAGCCCCGCTCGGTCAGCGAAGAAACCATGACGACCGGCATCGGGCGCAGGCGCATGAGCCGGGCGAGAAACTCCAGCCCGTCCATGCGCGGCATCTCCACATCGAGCGTGAGCACATCGGGATCGAGCCGCTTGATCATCTCGCGCGCCACGAGCGGATCAGGCGCCGTCCCCACGACCTCGATTCCGGTCTGGGCATTGAGGATCTGCGACATGACCGCCCGCACGAGCGCGGAATCGTCCACGCACAGCACCCGGATCGGACCCTTCCCGTCTTTCATGGTGTATTGCGCCGATAAACGGTCTGGCCCAGCAGTTCGAAGTCGTGCGTGAGGCGGGAAAAGTTCTCGGAGTGGCCGACGAAGAGCAGGCCGCCGGGCTTGACGCGGCGGGCAAGCTGGCGCAGCACGTCGGTCTGCGTGGCCTGATCGAAGTAGATCATGACGTTGCGACAGAAGACGGCATCGAAGAGCGGGCCGGCCGGCCACTGCGGCGCGCACAGATTCATGATTCCGAATTCGACCTGCGCGGCCAGTTTCGGTTTGATGCGGGCGCTTTGCGCGCGGCTGCCGCTACCGCGCAAGAAGTAGCGTTTGCACAGTACCGGTGGAATCTCCGAGAGGCTCTTCAAGTCATAAATGCCAAGCCGCGCCGCCGCGATCGCCCGCGCATCGATGTCGGTCGCCAGGACCGAACCGGAAACTCCCGCTTCGCACAAGGTAATGGCGATCGAATAGGCCTCCTCGCCCGTCGATGCGGCGCAGCTCCACACGGTAAGCCCCGCGTCGGCAGCGCGCGCGAATTTCGCCAACACGTCGAAGTGGTGATTCTCCCGGAAGAACGCCGTGTGATTGATGGTGAAGGCGCTTACGAATGCCTTCCATTCGGAGTCGTCGGCCGGCGACTGAAGCTCGCACAGATAATCCGCCGCGCGGAGCAGGTGCCGCGCACGCATGCGCTCGAGCAGAAAGCGCCGTACGATCGCGCGCTTGTAGGCCGGTGGCGCGAGCCCTGCCCGCGACTTCAGCAGGGAGAGGGCGGCATCGACTTGCGCAGGTGCCACGATCGAACCCTCGTCGCGCGGCGGCTGGTCTGAACAGTCGGGGCGCACGGGCCATAAGGATTCGCGCGAAGCCTGATCCCGATGCACCGGCTCGCTCCGCCAAAAATCCGGGATGGGCCGCGTCATTGCCGCGCGAGCACCTGTTCGAGTTCCCGCGCAAGCGCCTGTGCGGAAAATTTTGTCACATAGCCGTCGGCGCCGGCCGCGCGCACATGTTCCTGGCTGGTCGTACCCGAGAGTGACGAATGGACCACGACGGGCAGACCGGCGAAGCGCGGGTCATGCTTGATTTTCTTCGTGAGCGTAAGCCCGTCCATCTCGGGCATCTCCAGATCCGTGAGCATCAGCGCAACCTTGTCGCGAACGACCTGCCCGTGGGCGCTGGCCGCGCTGGCGAGCGCCTCGAGCTTCTCCCAGGCCTGCTTTCCGGAATTCACGATCTGGAACGGCAATTCGAGCGCCTTGAGCGTCTGCCCGAGCAACAGCCGCGCCACGTAGGAATCGTCCGCCACGAGAACCATCGTACCGGGGCGCACGCGCGGTGTCGCCTCGAGTCTGCCAAGGCTCACTTCGCCGCCCGCCGGTTCGGGGGAGATGCGCTCGAGCACCGCCTCGAGATCGAGCAGTTGCACCAGCTGTGTGCCGCCATCGGGCGTCTTGATTCGCGCAATGCCTGTCACCAGGCCATGATCGACAAGCCCCGCCTGCACCGGGCTGACCGAGTCCCAGACGAGCGTCACGATGTCCTCGACGGACTGCACCGCGAACGCCTGGGTGCCCCCGGAGTACTCGGTGATGAGCATGAGCGACGGCTGGGCGAGCGGCTCGCAGTCGGCGAGCTTGGCAAGATCGTAGACGGCCATCACCTGCCCGCGCAGGTGCGTGGCGCCCATCGAATATTTTCCAGCGCCAGCCACCGACGTGAGTTCAGGCATCGCCACGATCTCGCGGATCTTGAGGACGTTGATCCCGAAGAGCTCGGACTCGCCGCCGGCAAGACTTGCGCCAAGCCGGAAAAGCAATACATCGAGCTGGCCGTCCGCCGTCGCCACTGCCTCGTGCCGCGCTTCTCGAGGCGCCTGTTTTGCGAGATTCACCACTTTTTCTCCCTGAGCCATGCCATCCCGAGCCGGTTTCAAAATTCGGTCCACTCACCCGCCCCGCCTCCCGCCAGCGCCAGTTGGTTCCGAGGCGGCGTGGCTTCGGTTCCAGTGGGCGCCGCAAGCTTCACGGCGGACGCCGCGGACTCGGTCCGGGGCGGCGCCTCGCGGGGGGCCTCCGCCGGCCGCCGCTCCCGCACTGGAACGGGCTTGGCCACTGGCGCGTGCGCGGCGCTCAGCTTGAAACTGGCGACGAGCCGCGCAAGCGCCGACGCCTGATCTTTCAGGCTCGTGCCGGAGGCGGCCGACCGTTCGACGAGGCTCGCATTCTGGCGCGTTACATCGTCCATTTGCGCCACGGCGGTGTTGATTTCCTCGATGCCAGTCGTCTGTTCGCGACTGGCCGCGCTGATCTCGCCCATGATATCGGTCACGTGCTGAATGTCGGCCACGATGTCCCGCATCTTGGCGCCCGCGTGCTGCGCGCGCTCGTTGCCCTTGTCGGTGACGCCCACCGAGGCGTCGATGAGCGCTTTGATCTCCTTGGCCGCGGCGGCGCTACGCTGCGCAAGCGCCCGCACCTCACTGGCAACCACGGCGAAGCCGCGCCCCTGCTCGCCGGCGCGGGCGGCTTCCACCGCGGCGTTCAGCGCGAGGATATTGGTCTGAAAGGCGATCGAGTCGATCGTCCCGACGATGTCGCCGACTTGCTTGGATTTCGCCTCGATCTCGCTCATCGTACTCACGAGTTCCGCGACGATCGCCTTGCCCTCGCCGACGGTTTTCGTGGCGGTCTGCGCAAGCGTTGCCGCCCGATCCGTGTTCTCCGCGCTCTGGCGTACGGTGGCGGTCATCTCTTCCATCGTCGCCGCCGTCTGCGCGAGGGAGCTTGCCTGCTCCTCGGTCCGGGAGGACAGATCTTCGTTGCCCGTTGAAATCTGCGCGGCGGCGGCCGCGATGGCATCGGTACCCGAACGCACCTCACTGATCGCAGCGCTCAGCCCCGCCACCATCGAACCGAGCGCGCGCAGCAGCTGGCCGATCTCGTCACGGCCTCGCACCTCGATGGCGCTGCTGAAATCGCGCGCCGCCACAGCCTGCGCAAGCCTGACCGCGTGCCGCAGCGGGTGCGTGATCGAGCGCACGATCAGCCATGCGAGAAAGATCGAGGCGAGAATGGCAAGCGTCGCCACGACCGAGATGAGCGTGGTGGTCGCACCCGCGCTTGCCGAGAGCGCGCGGGCTTGCTCATTGATGCGATCGCGTTCGAAGGCAAGCAACTTGCCGACGCTGCCCACGTACTCGCCCAGGTACGTCGGCATGTCTTTTTCAAAGAATTGATTGGCGCCTGCCTCATCGCCCGCCTTGCGCGCCTTGAAGGCCGAGGCGCGCGCCTCGATGTAGGCACCGCGCCGCTGACCAATGGCTCGCACCAGCGCGTTCGCCTGCGGATCGGCTGCGGCGGCCTCGATGATTTCCTTTTGCAGCACTGAGATGCGCGCGCTCGTTGCATGCATGTCCCGCGTGATGATCGCGGCAGCGGCCGCGTTGCCCGCCGCGACCGAATCCATGGTGCGCTGTGCGTTGAGGGCCGTGAGCTTTTCCCACTCGGCGACCTCGCGTTCCACGACAAGCCGTTGGGTCACGATGCGCTGAATGACCGCGTCGGCTTGAATGTTGCGGTAAATGCCCACACCCGCGACGACCACCATGAATGCGACGAGAACGCCGAATGCAATTGCCAGACGCGTGCCGATTCTAAGATTTTTCATGAAAAGCTGACCTCCTCCGGTATCAACGAAACGGATGAGCGCCAGGATGCGCTTGCGCGCATAGCCGCGGCGCCCGACTCGTGCGCGCCGCCATGTCGCAACGTTCCTGCCCGGAGAGGTCTGCCTCCCGCACGAACAGCGCCGCACGCACCCGCTGAAGGTAACGGCCAATTGCGCGATTTCTTGAATTTCACCGCGGGAACAGCCACGATCACCGGCACTGGCAGCGAAAGTGAGAAATCATTAGCCGTGTTACAGATGTTACTGATGACCGGACCATGGCATGTAGTGTTCTCGCAACGTTTTCATTTTTCTCGCAGTTTCAGCCTGAGGAATCAGCGCTGTGGTTTCGATCGGCATCCCTTGCCTATTCCCCGACCGGTGTGCGAGAAGTAGCGCTAGAGAACAAATCTGTGTGTACCGGAGAAAATTCTCAAATTGTCAATAGGCAGTTTCGATATGATTCTGCAACTTTCTGATTGTCATTTGTTGTTATTATTTTGTCATGCATCAACTACACATTGATGTATTTTTGTATCATATTGTGTACTATATACGTTCCGCAGACTCCCCCAAAACGTAAAAAAAAGCGCCATGACACCCGCCACCAGACTCGATACTTTGCAAAGTGACATCGAAGAGACGAATCTCTCCTACCTGCTGATCGCTTAGAAAACTCTCCTTCGCCCAGATCCGCAGCCTTGCCACGACGCCGACGCTGGTCGTTGGCTTTCGCCTCAGCAACCCAGGCATGCTCGAATCACTGGCGCGAACCAACGTCAGTACCGTCGTCCAGCATGCCCGCGCCATGATGGCGCTGGCGCAAGGCCCCGCGATCGCAGATATCGGCTGACGGCGGAGGCAACACCATGAGCGCGAACCGCAAGGGCCGGGCTGATGAGCACAGGAACGCCGGGTCGACCCTGCTCAGCGAGGCGCGCGAAGTCGAACTCGCGCGCCGGATGATTCGCTGCGGGGCCAGACTGCAGGTGCTCGTCGCCGAGACGTCGCTGAGCTACGAGCGGCTTTCGCGCCTTTACCACGAGCTCAGAGGCAAGTCTCCGAGCAAAGGCATGTTGCCATTTTCCGAAACCTGGTACTTGGGCTGGAAGGCAAACCTGCACGCATCATTTTTCTACTCATTCTATGAATCTCTCGAGCGCAATACGCCCGACATGCGCGGGATCGATCGCCTGATCACCGCGTACGAGCACTACGAGGACAGCCCGCTGGCAATGGACGACCGCAACTCGCCCAAACCGGTTCTGAGTTTCACCCGCGCGTGGATGCTCGCGCGCTTCGTCAAGCGCGCGCGAACACTTCGGATGGATACCTGCGCGGGATGCGGCATTGGTTTTCTAGCGATGAACACGGGCGCGAGCGCAAGTGCAAGCAGATACTGCGCGGTGTGCCATCCACCACCGCGGGCGCTGCCAGCACTACGCGCCGGCTCGATCGACCGGCAGGGCACCGGCGCCGCGGGAACCCGCCCGTACTCCGCACCTGAGGGGCTGTCAGCAGAGGGGGTGTCTTAAGAACCCGGTAGCCGCGGGCCGCGCCGAGTCGCACCACGGGCCCCACTATCAGCGGGCGGGCCCGTGGTGTTTCCCCCACTTCAGCAGGAACGCGTCGAGCACCTGCACGTAACGGCTGCGTGCCAGACGCGCGCCGCGCTCGCACAACGCTGCCGGTTACGCAACAAAACTTGGGAACATCTTGTATCGGGATGCAATCCAATGAATAATGCCGACATGACTGCGCCAACGGCACTTCGCTTTCAAAGAACCGCGCTACCCGGTTTGCTCAGCGCGCTGTTGCTGCTGGCAGGCTGCGCGGGCACCCCGCCACGGGAATCCAGACTGGGTGCCCGGTTCAGCCAATCGGTGGCGGTGAGCCCAAGCAAGCGCGACGACGTCATCATCATGGCGCTCGCGCAATTGAACACGCGCTACCGCTATGGCGGCGGCTCGCCGGCAGAAGGTTTCGACTGCAGCGGCCTGGTCGACTATGTTTTCCGAACTGCCGCCGATACCGGCCTGCCACACAGCACGGAACGCATCGCCGAGATCAGCCGCCCGGTGAACCGGGCGAATCTCAGCCCGGGCGATCTGGTGTTTTTCAACACCTTGCACCAGCGCTACTCGCACATGGGAATCTATCTTGGCCACGGGCGGTTCATCAACGCGCCATCGACCGGAGGCGTCGTGCGCATCGACTCGCTCGACAGCCATTACTTCGCCACGCGCTTCGATGGCGCCAGAACCCTGTTCTCGGCAAACTGACGGCGCTACACGGGTAGGCGCAGGTAATGCTCCGCCAGGCGCAAAAAATCATCCAGGCGTGGATCCACGCCCAGCTCCTCCCGCAGAAGCTCGGCTACACGGGGCGCCGTGTGGGCCGCGAGGCGGGCATCGAGAAAAAGCAAGCGGTAGCGGCGCGCCAGCACGTCTTCTACCGACCGCGCATATTCATACCGTGCCGCGAAACGCACCATGGCCTCGGTCAGCCCATCGGCCAGGACGGTGTCGCAGCCATCGAGCCGCCGCAACCACTGTGCTTCTTCTCCATAGGCCTCGATGCCGGGCGTGGTCGTCAACGTGGCACGGTAGGTGGCGCCCGCCACTGCCCCCAGCAGCACGTGCGTATCGGTCGAACAGGGCGGAAGCGACGGCAGCAGGCCCGCTTCGACGCAACGCGCCAGAACATCCGCGGCCATGGCGCGGTAAGTCGTCCACTTGCCGCCCGTGACCGTGACCAAGCCGCTGGGGCTGACCAATACCGTGTGCTCGCGGCTGATCTTTTTGGTATTGCCCTCTTCGCCATCGGATGGACGCACGAGCGGCCGCAAACCGACCCACACGCTGCGGACATCTTCGCGCGCGGGCCGGCGGCTGAGATAATTTCCCGCTTCACCGAGAATGAAGTCGACTTCCGCCGGGAAAGCGTCAGGCTCGCGCGACAGATCCTGACGCAAGGTGTCGGTGGTGCCCAGCACCACTTTACCCAGCCACGGCACCGCAAACAACACGCGGCCGTCGTGCGTCTTCGGAACAAGCAGTGCGTGGTCGCCACGCAGGAAGTCCCGATCGACGACCAGGTGCACGCCCTGGCTTGGTTCAACGACCGGCCTGATGGCGCGATGCAGCGCCCGCCCTTCATTGCGGCGGATTTCATCCACCCAGACGCCGGTCGCATTCACCACGCAGCGAGCCAATACCTGGAATTCAGCGCCGCTTTCGGCATCTTTCACACGCACACCAGTCATGCGTCCCTGTTCATGCACCAGATCGGTGACCGCACAGTAGTTGACCAACAGGGCACCCCGGGCGGCCGCCGTTCTTGCAAGCGCCAATGCCAGACGCGCGTCGTCGAACTGCCCATCCCAATACTTGACACCGCCCTTGAGCCCCGCCACGCGTACCCCGGGCAGACAGCGCTCGGTGCCGCCGGCACCCAGCAGTTCGGTATTGCCCAGGCCCGCTTTCCCGGCGAGCACGTCGTACAGCTTGAGCCCGGTCCCGTAGAACGGCATCTCCCAATAGTGATAGCAAGGCATGACGAAAGGCAAAGGCCGGGTCAAATGCGGTGCGATACGCAACAGCACGGTGCGCTCACGCAATGCTTCGCGAACGAGCGACACATTGCCCTGCGCCAGGTAACGCACGCCGCCATGCACCAGTTTCGTCGCGCGCGACGACGTGCCCTTGGCAAAATCATGAGACTCGAACAATACGACCGACAAGCCGCGAAGCGCCGCATCGAGCGCCACACCCAGCCCGCTTGCACCGCCGCCGATGACCGCCAGGTCGCAGTGCCCGCGTTCCGCCAGCGCCGACAAAAGCTGTGATCGATCGGTGGAAAGTGGTTCCGCCCGTGCTGTCATCAAAAGCCTCCCAGGACTCGGGGATTATCTAATTCCTTTCACTTCTGATCATTATCGTTCGTTTCACGGCACCACGCCATTAGAAACGCGATACTGCAGCGTTCCTTTCGTTTCGGTGTAAAGTTCTTGCAGTCGACAGCCGCCCAAACGCCGCAAATTCGGAAGAGACCAGGACAGGACCGCCACATGACACCCAACCCGCGGCAGCACCGCCTGCTGGCCTACGTGCGGGGGCAGCAATCCTCAACGGTGGATGAGCTGGCCGCGCGGCTTGGCGTCACGGCGCAAACCATTCGGCGCGATGTGCAGCGGATGGCCGAGGCCGGCTTGCTGGCCCGCTTCCACGGCGGCGTCAGCATACCCAGTTCGACAACCGAAAATCTTGCGCACACGCAGCGCGAGACTCTGAACGCTCCTGGCAAGCGCCGCATCGCCGACACCGTGGCGCGCGCCGTTCCCAACGGATGCTCGCTGTTCATCAACATTGGCACGACGACCGAGGCAATCGCCCGGGCGCTGATGCGGCACACCGGATTGCACGTCGTCACCAACGATCTCAATGTGGCGGCAACCCTCAGCCGCAACCGCGGCTGTGAAGTCATCGTGGCGGGCGGTGTCGTGCGCCCGCGCGACGGCGGCATCGTTGGCGAGGCGACCATCGATTTCATTCGCCAGTTCAAGGTGGACATCGCCCTCATCGGCATCTCAAGCATCGAAGCCGACGGATCGTTGCGCGATTACGACTACCGCGAAGTCAAAGTATCCCAGGCCATCATTGCGCACGCCCGCGAGATCTGGCTGGCGGCCGATACGACGAAATTCAACCGCCGGGCAATGGTCAAGGTGGCGGACATCGCACAGATCGACCAACTATTCACCGACGCCGCCCTGCCCGACCCGTTCCCCGCACTTCTGGCTCAGGCGAACGTGCATTGCAACATCGCCGAATCCGCCGGCAGATCCAGAGCCGAATCGACCTGAAATCGCCATGGCCTACCTGCTTGCTTTCGATCAAGGCACGTCGAGTTCGCGCAGCATCGTATTCGATGCGGATACGGGCGGCATCGTTGCCACCGCGCAGCGGGAGTTGACACAATACTATCCCCGACCAGGGTGGGTGGAACACGATCCCATGGAAATCTGGTCGACCCAGTTGCAAACAGCGCGCGACGCCATGGCCAAAGCGGGAGCCATGGCGGCTGACATTCTGGCCGTGGGCATCACGAACCAGCGCGAGACCACCATTCTCTGGCACCGACACACCGGCAACCCCCTGCACAACGCCATCGTCTGGCAAGATCGCCGGTCGGAGCCCATTTGCGACGACCTGCGCCGCCAGGGCCTGGAGACCGTCGTGCGGGAAAAGACCGGACTGCGCATCGACGCCTACTTCGCGGCCACCAAGCTCAAATGGATTCTGGACAACGTGCCCGCGGCCAGGCCGCTCGCGCAGCGCGGGGAGCTTGCCTTCGGCACCGTCGACTCCTGGCTGATGTGGCAGCTCACCAAAGGTCGCGTGCACGCCACCGATGTCACGAACGCCTCGCGCACCATGCTGTTCGATATCCGCAAGAACCAGTGGGACGCGGAGCTGCTGCGGGCTCTGGACATCCCGCCCTCGCTGCTGCCAACCGTGCACCCATCCAGCGGGGAATTCGGCATTCTCGACCCCGGCCTGCTGGGCGGGTCCATTCCCATTTGCGGCGTCGCCGGCGACCAGCAGAGCGCCCTCTTCGGTCAGGCCTGCTTCCGCGAGGGCATGGCAAAGAATACCTACGGAACCGGCTGCTTCACGCTGATGCACACGGGATCGACGTTCCAGGAATCGCGCAATGGCCTGCTGACCACCAGCGCGGCCCAGGTCGACGCGCATCCCGAGTGCGCCATCGAGGGCAGCGTGTTCGTTGGCGGCGCAGTCGTCCAGTGGCTGCGCGACGGGCTGCACGCGATAACGCGCAGCCGCGATGTGGAGGCACTGGCAAAAACCGTGCCGGATTCCGACGGCGTCATGGTCGTTCCCGCATTCACGGGCCTGGGAGCGCCCTACTGGCAGCCCGACGCGCGCGGGTCGATCACCGGCCTGACGCGCGGAACCACGCTTGCCCACATCGCGCGTGCCGCGCTCGACAGCATCGCCTATCAGAGCGCGGCATTGCTGCAAGCCATGAGTCGCGACGCGACCGCGGCCGGCGCCGCGCCCCTGGCCGAGCTACGGGTGGACGGTGGCGCCTGCGTCAACGACCTTTTGATGCAATTCCAGGCCGACCTGCTGGGCATTCCGGTCGTGCGCCCCACCATCACGGAAACCACCGCCCTCGGCGCGGCGTATCTGGCGGGCCTTGCCTGCGGGGCGTTCGCCAGCAAGGACGCGTTGAGCAAACTCTGGCGAATCGACCGCACGTTCACGCCGAAAATGGACCGCAAAGAGGCGGCGGCCCTGATGGCGCGCTGGGAGCATGCGGTACGGCAGACCTGCCTGCGGTAAGGATACGGTACGAATCACCCCGCCCGTGAACCAAGCCCCCAACGCGTGGTACCGATGCGCGCAGGAAATCAAAGCCGCCAGCGCCCTACCTTGCGGCGGTTGCGATGATTTCCACCAGAAGCCCGGGGTTCGCCAGCTTCGCCTCGCACGTGGCCCGCGCGGGTTTCGCATCCGCGGGAATCCACTCCGACCACGCGGCGTTCATGCCCGCGAAATCCCGTTCGATGTCCTTCAGCCAGATTTGAACCACGAGCAAATGGGACTTGTCCGTCCCGAGTTTTTCGAGGTAGTGATCGATCTTCGCAAGCGCATCGCGGGTCTGCGCCCGCGCGTCTCCGGCGACACTTGCCGTGACGCCCGCAAGGTAGATCGTGTCGCCGTGCACGACGGCGCGGCAAAAACGTTCGCCGGGATCGATGCGTTCTATGGTCTTTATCGTGTTCATGTGCGTTTCTCCTTCTGGAAGCGACTGATGGAAAATGATGAAATGGGCAGTTGCGTGCTGCCTGACGTCAGCAATTCGGCAATGATCCGACCCACGATGGGCCCGAGTTCGAAGCCATGCGCCGAAAAGCCGAATGCGTGAAACGCGCTTTCATGGCGGCTGCTGCGCCCGATGACCGGCAGATCGTCGGGCATGCGCGCCTCGATGCCGGCCCAGGCCCGCGCGACTACGGCGTCGCGCATGAACGGGAAAAGCTCGCACACCATTCGCGCTGACGCCGCCAGCGATGGCAGACACAGGCTTATCCGTTCCCGCGAATGATCGAGACGGGCGCGCCGGGCGCCGCCAATGAGCACGGTGCCGTTGGCACGCTGCTTGAGCGACAAGGCGCGGCCCGTGCCCAGAATGACCGGGTGGAGGAAGCGGCGCATGCGCAGCGTCACCATCATCATGGGCGCAATGGGTGACAAGGGCACGGGTTCGCCCCATTGGCTTGCGAACCGCCCCGCCCAGGCGCCGGCACAATTGACGATACGCGGCGCGAAGAAGACCCCGGACGACGTCGATACCTGCCACTGGCCAGCAACCGGCATGGCCGCATGCGCGGCCACGCCTTCCACGAAACGCGCGCCAAGCGCGGTGGCTTTGCGGCGAAAGGCCAGGACGGTGCAAAAAGGGTCGGCCACGCCATCGGCCTCGGCAATCAACGCACCCGATACCCACGGCACAAGCGCCGGCACCCGCGCATGCAGCTCCTCCGCATCGAGCCATCGTTCATGGTCATAACCGCTGGCAGCAAGCGTTTGCACTCGCGCGCGCAACTGTGATGCCTCATCGTCGTTTTCAGCGATTTGAATTTGTCCCACGGACGCAAATCCGCAATCATCGTCGACAAGATCGCCAATGCGGTGCCAGAGATCGCGCGCGGCAAGCGCCAGGGGTATCTCGGCGGGATGACGACCCAGCGTGCGCACGCCGCCGGCATTGACCCCGGAAGCATGCCGCCCGGAATAATCCTTTTCGAGGACCACCACCCGCGCGCCGTGGCGGGCAAGGTTCAGCGCGACGGAACAGCCATGCAGCCCCGCGCCGATGACGATGACATCGGCACCACGGCGAGCGATCGATTCGGGACCCAGGGTGGCGGCCATCACCGTCGCCTCTCAGACCGACCGGACGACCGCACGCCTGGATTCCTCGGTCTGCGGCAATGCGGCCAGTTCATCGAGCGTCACCGGCTTGGTCGGGTAACGCAGGCGGTAATAACCGACCTCGGACACAGGAACGCCGCGCGTCCGGGCAATGATCTCGGCAACCGTAAGCCCGCAGAACCGCCCCTGGCAAGGCCCCATGCCGCAACGCGTGAACGCCTTGACCTGGTTCGGCCCACGGCATCCCAGACGGACACTGTCACGTACTTGCGCCGCCGTGACCTCTTCGCATCGACAAATGATCGTTTCATCGGCCGGACAGCGGAAATTCTCTGAAGGAAGGTACATCGCATCGATGAAATCACGCCCGCGAAGAACACGGGCCAACGCCGCTTCAACCTCACCCGCCTGCGCGTCGCGCCGCGCCGCGCTCAAGTGTCCGAGTTCGCAAGCCGCCCACAGGCCCGCCCGGCGGCCACGATATTCCGCCGCCAGCGCACCGGCAATCCCAGCGCCATCACCCGCCACCATGATGCCCGGCTGCGAGCTTGCCCCCCATTCATCGACGCGGGGTGCCCAGCACGCCTGCAAGTCATTCCATCGCAGCCTCAGTCCGGCGGCACGCGCAAGATTGATGTGAGGCACCACCCCCTGATGCACGATGAGGTGGTCGGCGCGCGTGATATGACTATATTTGCGCACCGCATAGCGCACGCGGCCCAGTTTCTTTTCGCCCAAGGCGGTCAGCGACGTGACGTGGCGGACGACCTGCGCGCTCGTGCGCACCGCGTGCAGTAGCCGGCGCCCTTTCGCGAAATAGGGCGAGCGCAGAAAAGCCCCCATGTACGGCAGCGCGCCGCGCAAACGCCCACGAGGCGTGGTGTCCAGGATCAGATCCACCATGACCCCGGCGTTCCTGTATTGCCAGGCAAGCTGGTAGAGCAAGGGCCCGGTGCCGGCAAGCACCGTCTTGTCCGATGGCGCCATGGCCGCCGTTTTGAGCGCAATCTGGGCGGCGCCCGCGGTCATGACGCCCGGCAGCGTCCAGCCGGGAAAGGGAAACGGGCGCTCCAACGCCCCAGTGGCCAGCAGAAGACGCCGCGTCCGCACGATTCGCGTCGCGCCGCCCGACGAGCAGGCGACGTCGAAGAGTGGCTCGCCCGAGGTATCGCCCAAGCGCGTGATGGCCCACACGGCGGTGGACGGCTCATAACGCACCGCCGACTCGGTCAACGCCTTGACCAGCGCCTCGCCGTACCAGTAGTCCCGCCCCAGCACCGAGCGGTCGCGCAGCGGCGTCGTCGTGATCGAGCGATAGATCTGCCCCCCTGGCGCGGCTTGCTCATCGACCAGCATCACATCGACACCATGCCGTGCCGCCACAATGGCCGCGGTCATTCCGGCCGGGCCTGCTCCCACGACCAGCAGTTCACAGGTGGCGGTCATGGCGCCAGCTCCCGCGGGCCGCGCTGCGATTCGATGCGCATGCCGTCGCGCACGACAACCGCGCAGGCCTGTTGATTCTGGCGCCCATCGATCGTGACCAGGCAGTCATAACAAGCCCCCATCAGGCAGAACGGCCCCCGTGGCGCGCCACTTACCACCGTCGTTCGACACGCGACACGGTCAGCCAGAAGCAACGCCACGGCCACCGTGTCGCGCACGCCGCACGACTGGTCGACACCATCGATGGTGACGCTCACCCCCGCCCGTACCGGATGACGGGTTGCTCCATCAAGACGCTTGAACATGGAATCTCCTTGTGGAGAAAGGTGCCAATTCCTGGCTGAGAGAGCCGGCGGCGATCATCGGCGCAAGCTTCAAGGCATGAGCAGCGGCCAGTGTCACGCCGCTGTGGCACGCGGCCACGAAGGCGCCCGGACACAACGCCGACTGTTCATAAATTGGAAATCCATCTCGCGGCATCACGCGCAACGCCGACCACGCGCGCACGGCATTCAATTGCCCCAACGCCGGCAGTGTGCGCCTCGCCCGATCCGCCAGGGTCGCCAGTACATCCCACCCGACGCTCTGGTCATCGAGTCCCGCGTCCTGCTGCGAATCGCCAATGAGCCAGGTTCCCTCCGCCATCTGCCTCAAGGTACTCAGCGGTACGCTCAGGCGTGGACGTGAGCGCTCGAGCACAATGATCTGGCCACGCTGCGGGCGCACCGGCATGCTCAAACCAACCTGCGCGGCGAGCGCCGCGTTCCCGAGACCGGCCGCCATGACGACCTTGCGCGCGTCGATGCGGCCCCGCGGCGTGGCGACACGGAAAAACCCGTTGCCCCACGCGATGGAACAGGCTGGCGTTTCGGGCAGATAATGAACCGGCCCCGAAGAGACGGCGGCGTGCAGCGCGCGCAACAGCCTGAGCGGATCGACGGCGCCATCCACGTCGGTCCAGATTGCCCCCGCGACATCCGGGCCGGCACCGGGCAGGACATCGGCCACTTCATGACGGTCGAGCAGGCGCCACCCCCAGGCGGGCATGCCGGGCTGCGCGGCAAGGCCTTTCATGAACGAGACGCGCGCCCGCACTTCGTCTTCGCTCAGCATGACATGCAGGCCACCCCGCTGCTCGAGGTGAACATCAACCCCCGTCTCGTCGAGCAAAGCGGCGGCAAGCGTTGGCCACAGGCGCGCCGCGCCCAATGTCCACGCGCCATAAGACGCCATGCCCATTCCCTTGCTCTGTACCCACACCAGCCCGAAATTCCCCCGCGACGCGCGATACGCCACATCGCCTTCGTCCAACAGCGCAACGTGCGCAAGAGACTTCCCCAACCCGTAGGCAATAGCCGCGCCCACCAGTCCGGCGCCTATGACGGCCGCATCATAAATGCCATCGCCGCACCCCGCGGCCGGCACACACCGCTGTTTCACAGACCATCCTCCAAACGTCGGTCGCGATAAAAACCCATCGTGACAAAAATTCATCGCACAACCACCAGGGAAGGTCGATTTCCCCACTTCAATGCGGCGTTGCCGGGAATACCAGACTGTCGGACTTTTCCCATTGCAGGAAGAGTTCGGTGCCGGCGCCGATGGGACCGCAGTGCTGCGCGGCGTTCGTCAGACAGACGAAAGGCTGGCCGGCTGCGGTGCAATGAAGCTGCACGGACGCTCCGGTGAAATTCGCCATTTCGAACGTACAGCCCAGCGTGTTCGCATCGAGGCCCTGCTTTCCTTCACACACCGGGCTCACGCATTCATGCTTGACGACCATTGCGGCCGCATCGCCGCTGGCCAGTTCGCCGCAGGCAAACCCTTCCAGCAGATGGCCGTCCACGCTGATTCTGACCAGCCCGCCGCCCAGAACCGCGACAACTTTGCCGTATAGGAAATTTGCCTGTCCCACGAATGCCGCCGCGAAAAGACTGCGCGGCTCGCGATAAATTTCCTCGGGCGTGCCTTCCTGAACGATTTCGCCCGCATTCATGAGAATGATGCGGTCCGACAGCACCATCGCTTCCTGCTGGTCGTGCGTAACGAACACCGAGGCGGCGCCGGTGGCCTTGAGCAGCCGGCGCAATTCCACTTGCATTTCCTGGCGCAACTTGGCGTCCAGGTTCGATAGCGGCTCGTCGAGCAGCAGGACCTTCGGGCGAATGACCAGGGCACGCGCCATGGCCACGCGCTGCTGTTGCCCCCCGGAAAGCTGCTTGGGGCGCCGGTGTGCGAATTCCTCGAGCTTGACGAGCGCCAGAGCCTCGGTGACGCGCCTTTCCATCTCCTCGCGGGGCACCTTTCTCATGCGCAGGCCATAGGCAACGTTATCGAAAACAGAAAGGTGGGGAAACAGGGCATAGCTTTGAAATACCATGCCGATGCCACGCCGGTGGACGGGCGCTTCGGTGACATCCCGTCCATCGAGCAGCACTTCCCCCGAATCGGGTGTCACGAACCCGGCAATCGAGCGCAGGGTGGTCGTCTTGCCGCAACCGCTGGGCCCCAGCAAGGAAACGATCTCTCCCGGTTGCACAAAAAAGCCCACCCCCCGCAGGACCTCGGTGTCGTTGTAGCGCACCCGCAGCGACTGCAATTCGACGGCATGCGATTCAGACTGAACGACGGCGGCACTCATAGCAATTCTCCTGTCAGGACCCCAGCCGGTCGAGCGGCGCGAACCGGCTTGCCAAGACCATCACCACAATGGAAAGCACCATCAATATGGTGGAGACCGCCGCAATGCTCGGGTCCAGGTCATATTGAATGTAGGTGTACATGGCAATCGGCAGAGTCGTCGTCGCGCCGGTGACGAGGAACAGCGAGATGACGGCGTTGTCGAAGCTGATGAGAAAGGCAAACAAGATGGACGAATACAAGCCCGGACGTATCATCGGCAATACCACTGTCGCATATACCTTTAGCCTGTTGGCGCCAAGGCTGGACGCCGCTTCTTCGACCGAGGCGTCCAGCCCCAACACGGCGGCATAGATGATGCGAACGACGTAGGGCAAGGTGATCACGATGTGACCGAGCGATAGTGTGAGTACCGCCGACCCCAGCCCGAGCCAGACGAAAATCTGCAACAACGCGACGCCGATGACCAGCTCGGGCACGAGTAGCGGCGAACTCAGGAAACCAAGCATCGCCGCCTTGCCGCGAAACGAGTGGCGCGCCAAAGCCCAGGCCGCCGGCACACCCAGCACGAGAGCGCCGAGCATAGCGATGATTCCCACCACGAGGCTGATGCGGGCAGCCGGCACGAAACTGCTTTGCAGCACGGCGTGATACCAGTGCCAGGAAAACCCATGCGGCGGAAAACGCAGGATTTCCTTAGGCTCGAACGACGCGCCGACCACCACCACCAACGGAATCAGCACGAAAGCGACGAATACGGCGATGTAGGCGCCCAGCGCCATACGGCCGAACATCGAGTGCCGACGGCGGCCGCGACGATGCGAGGCCGCCGTCGCCATCCCCCCCCTCTCGGTGTATTGAAGACTGCTCATGATCCGCCTCCCCGCGGCACGAGCCGCAGCAGGCCGATGGCCGCGAACGCCGCCGCCACCATCACGACCCCAAGCGCCGCGCCGAGCGGCACGTTTCCGATCACGATCACCTGCTGGTAGATCATGGTCGACATCAATCGGTCGCGCTCCGCGCCCAGCAAGGCCGGCATGATGAACGCCGCGATGGCATGCGCGAAGACCAGAAGACAGCCGGCCGCGACACCGGGAAAACTCAGCGGCAGCGTGACCGTCATGAAAACGCGCATGCCCGAGGCGCCCAGACTGCGCGCGGCCTCCTCCACCGCGATATCCTGCCCCCGCAGGACGGAGGCGATCGGCAGAATCATCAGCGGACCGAGGATATGGACCAGACCGACGGTGGTGGCCCCCAGGGTATAGAGCAACTGCAAGGGACCGGACGCCAGATGCGTTGCCAGCAGCAGCGCGTTGATCGGCCCGCTGCGCCCGAGCACCACCAGCCAGCCGAACGTGCGCACCACCACGCTGATGAACATTGGCGCCACCACGATCGCCAGCACCACTGGCACCAGGCGCGAACGTGACCGCGCCAGATACCAGGCAACCGGATACCCCGCAAGGAGGGTGATGACTGTGACGACGATTCCCAGACGCGCCGTGCCAACGAGGCTGTCGGCGTAGATTCCATGCCGAAACAGGTAGCGGTAATTCTCCAGCGTCCAGACATTGCGATAAGCGGTCACCGGGTCATACTGATGCAGACTCAGGTACAGAAGCAGCCCCACCGGAATGACGAGGAGCACGGCGAGATACACGGCCGCCGGCGTAACGGCAAGCAAAAGGGGAACACTGGGCTTGGCACGACGCATCGACACGCCGCGTACGGGCTCGCTCACGGCCGCCTCCTCCAATGACTACTATTTTTATGACCGCTGGCACCCTCCCGCTAGAGGATCTCGCGGTTCCAGCGTTCCACCCATTCCCGCAGGTGTTCGCTGATGAATCGGTTGTCCGCAACGATGGCGTTTTGCACCGACGGGACGCGCTTCGCAAGCCGCTCGCTGTACACCACCTTCGCATTGACCGCGCCATACCCCATGGCTTCACAGAACGCCTTCTGCGCCACCGCGCCGATGGAGTAGTTCAGAAGCGCATAGGCGGCATCGCTATTGCCCCCTTTCACCACCCCCACGGTCGGCCCCGCCGCCCCGACGCCCTCGGTGGGCGCGATCCAGTCGATTTTCTCACCCGCATCGTGGGCAATGTAGGTGCGTCCATCCCAGCCCGGACCGATGTCGCCCTCGCCGTTCGTGATGAGCTGAACCGGATCGCTGAACGTGGTGAAGAATTTGAAGACATGCGGCTTCATGCGCTTGAACGCAGCAAACCCCGCATCGACATCCTTATCGTCCTTGCCGAACACACGGTCGAAAAGCATGAGGAATTCGGGGCCGCGGACGCCGGCGGGCAAGTTGTTGCAGAATACCCGATTGCCGAAATCCCCCGCCGCGGTGCGATCCACGAACTCGCGCCACGATTTCGGCGGATTCTTCACGCGGGCCGTGCTGTAGGCGATCCCCAGGCTGGCGTAATCGAACAAGACGGCGTGGTCATTGAATTGATCGCGGAATTTCGGTGCGACCTCCGCGAGATTCGGCACTTTGTTCGCCGGCAGCGGCAGCAGATAGCCACCGGCGATGAGGTTGATGAAGTCGAATCCATCGCCCATCAACAGGTCGAACGGCGGCGCGCCGCGCCTGCTCGCCCGCACGCGCATGGCGTGGGCGTGGAAGCTGCCCGGCACCATCTTCACGCTGATGCCGGTCTCCTTCTGGAACGGATCGATGATTTTCTTTTGCCAGTTCTCCATGTAAGAGCCGCCGGACATCGACATCACGACTTCACTGTTCTTCGCCGCATGCGCCAGACGCACGATGCCTGGCCCCACCGCCGCGGCAGCCGACGCAACGGAAACATTGCGTATCCACTGGCGGCGCGACCACGATTGCGGCTGCGAGCCGAATTGATCGGTCGACACCGAAAACCTGAGATGCACCCGTGATTTCTTCATTGCCACTCTCCTTCGCCGCCTACTGGCGATAGCCACGCGACCGCGCGCTATTTCATGAAATTCGTCACCGCCCGATGAAACCCACAATGAATCACCCTGGTCGACCCGCGAAGCCGGCGAACGGGGCGCTTGCCCCGGTGCCGGCTTCACTGGCCGGAACGACCGGCCAGGGAAGGACTAAGGGAAGTCGGCGAAAGTGTCGTAGTGAATGTGCAGCGCCCCGGTTTCGTTGAACCGATCGGTATAAAAGTTTTTGACCTTCACGACTTCCCCCGGATAAAGATCCGTCTTTTCAAGTTTGTCACACGTCTCCATCTTGTCCCAGCCGCTGACGAAAATGACTTCATTCTCGTGGCCATGCTGAACGCAGTCGGCGACATACAGGAATTGGCAACCTGGAAAACCACGTACCCCCGGCGCCAGCGACGTATTGATGAACTTCTTGAACGCCTCCATCTTTCCCGGCAAGATGGCGGCATGGACGATACGCAGAATCATTTTTCTCTCCCTTCTAAATTAAGCTCGCGATTACATCCCCCCACCGACGCCACCGAGCTCACCTGGCGGTCAGCCATATCTACATGCATTGCTTCCCTGACTGCGGAAATTCTGTCGGCGAGCATCGGGACGACACGTTCCCATTGCCCGTGGATACCGATATCGGCATCGGCGAAAATGGGCGCCTGCCGGTCGGAATTGATCGCCAGCACGCAGCCGGCGCGGCGTATGCCGATGGAATGGTTGAGACCGCCCCGCAGGCCCACCGCAACGTACAGGGCCGGCGCGATATGGTGCCCAGTCAAGCCGACCTGGCGGCTGCGCGGCAGCCACCCCTTGTCGGCCACCCGGCGCGAACAGGCCAGCGAGGCGTCCAGTGCTTCGATGAGCGGCGCAAGGCGGCGGTAATCGCCACCGACCACTCCCATGCCCACGCCGATGACGGCATCGGCGGAAAGCAAGACGTCGGCGTCGTCGTCGTAGGCGCGCTCGAGGCATTGCACGCGCGTGCGCTTCGCGAAATTCATGACGGTGATGCTCGGTTTGCGTGCCTGGCAGGCCAACGTCGGTGCCGGACTCGATCGCAGTGTCACCATCTGAGGCCGCGAATCGGACACGATTCTTGCCAGCATCTGGTCGCCGGCCGCCGGCTTCAAGGCGATGATCTGCCGCTCCGGACCAACCTCGAGTTCGATGGCATCGCCCACCAGACCCACCCCCAACGACACAGCGGCGCGGGCGGCCACCTCGCGCCCCCACAAGGAGGATGGGGCGAGAATGACGTGCGGAGCGCTTTGCCGTGCCCAACAGGTGACCGCATGCGCCATGCTTTCTTCGGACGACGCGCCGGCGAAGACCACGAGCGCATCCAGCCCCCACGAGGTAATGTGCCAGTCGGGCACCACCCGCGGGACGAGCGCCACGGCGCCGCTCCCAAGCCGCGCCGCGAGATCGGTGGCGGCCGCCGCAAGATCGCGCGCCTGGCAGCCACGGCGCGGATCGAGCACGACGGCCACTTTCGGTTCGCCGCGATGCCGAGGAAGGCTGGGACGCGGCATCCGAGCGGGCGCCCCGGGCCTATGGAAAAGCGCGTCACGCGCCACCAGGAAATCCACCGCCTCGGCAATCTGCGCGGCAAGATCGCCTTCCAGAATCCGCCCGGCGCGCCGACCGCCGCTTTGCACGACACCATCGACGCGCGTTGGACTCGCGTCCTGGCCCCAGGGGCCAGCCCCCAGCTCGCGCGCTGAACAACGATGTATGCGGCGCGCATCGACCGCGCGGCGCGCCGCTTCATCCGCACGCGCGGGCTGGCAGCTTCGTTCCGCCGCCGAAAGCACGAGCGGCAGCGGAGCTTTGACGAGCATCCAGCCGTCATCACGCTCGCTTTTCGCAAACAACATGCCACGCTCGACGCGCACTTCCCGGGCGCTGGAAACAAACGGCATGTCCAGCCACTGCGCAACTTGCGGTCCTATCTGGCCGGTGTCGGCGTCGACCGAATTGCGTCCGCAGATCACCAGATCGAAGGGGCCATACTTGCGCAGAGCGGCCGCCAAAGCCTTCGACGTTGCCAAGGTATCGGAACCGGCGAACGCCGCGTCGGTCAGCAGGATGCCGCAATCCGCGCCGACCGCAATGGCCTCCCGCAGCACCGCCTCGCCAGACGGCGGCGCCATGGTGAAAACGGTGCATTCGCCCACGGATTCCCGCGCCAGGGAAATACCCAGGGTCACCGCGCGGCGGCAGAATGGGTTCATTTCCAGCGGCAGGCCGGCGCGTATCAAACGCCCCGCGCAATCGAGCCTCAAGGCGTCGATGACGGGAATCTGCTTGACCAGAACCGCGATCCGCATTCCATTCCCGATCGCAACCCGCATTCCATGCCCGACGTAATCGGATGGCATACCAGTTCCCCCTTGGGCAACGGATAATCACACACGTATTTCTTCTTCTGTCAGTGTGACTATAGAGACCCCGCCGGCTGGTGTGAAACAGTATTACTTTGGTTGAATTCAACGCCACGATATATGCCGTCGAATAAGCGATCATGACTGCACGAATGGCGGGAGATAATTCTCAGAAATTCGCAATTCCTTTCACGACCGGGTGGTAGCGTGAATATGCACACTGGCGTACCATGACACGTCAGGCCGAAGGTTTCAACGGTTGTCCGAAGAAACCCAACCCGCCACTGGGCGCATCGAATTTGGCGTGGCTGTTCGGAACCTCGCCAGCGCGCGCAACACCGGGCTTAAACAACAAAAATTTTCCGGGTAGGTTTTATCACCGACACGCTTCACCAAACCGCAACGACCTCTCATCGGGAGAGTCTGGCATGAATCTGAAGCAGCTTCGCTTTTTTGTCCAGATCGTCCACAGCGACCTCAATATGTCGCGCGCGGCGCAAGTGCTCTGCACGTCGCAAGCCGCCGTGAGCAAACAAATTCTCCTGCTCGAAGACGAGCTTGGCGTACAGCTTTTCCTGCGCAAAGGTAAACGCTTCATCTGCGTGACTTCGGCCGGAAAGGACGTGTTGGCCATCAGCAAGCGCATGATCAAGGAGGTCGAGAACATACGTGCCGCCACGATGGATCACAAGGATCAATCGGTGGGCAAGCTCATTATCGCGGCCACCACGACTCAGAT
>SCQX01000268.1 GCA_004298545.1 Candidimonas sp.
AAACTGCCTTGCCACCGCTTCCATGCCGAACGTGCCGCTGCCGGGCACCACGATGGCCGAGCGGGCGCCATAGACTTTTTTCAGTGTGCGCGAAATGTCGTGCATCACGCCTTGAAACGCATGCGACATATGGTTCAACGCACGATCGGTGTACACGACCGAATATTCCAAAAGGCCTTCGGGATCGATGTTGGGCAATAAGCTGGGCACGCTCATCTCCGTTTGAAAATGGGGTTGTAGACTCAGGGCCCAATTGTAGGCCACTGCGCGGGATGGGTTCCCAAGGGCGCCAGCGCCTGGCATACCGCATCGTGAACGTTGGTGCCGCGAATGCCGATGTAAACCAGCTCATTGTCCAACACTGAAGAGCGCCGCGCCAGCCGTTCGATGCGAACGCGGCCACCGGCCAGATGGACGATGGCCGGCCCATGGCGATCGGTGGTCACCCACCCCTTGACCCGCACCACCGTGCGCGGCAGGCCCTTGAGCGCCGCAATCAGCGCGTCGGCGCCGAGCACTCCGTCGCCGCGCCATACTCCGCCTTCGAAGGGGTGATCGGGCACGCCGTGCTCGTACTCGTGTCCAAGAATGTGTTCTTTGTTGCGCTCACGAGCACCGCCGCCGGCATCGTCGGGCTCGCGATGCGTTCCGCCATCGTGATCGTGGCGCGCGCGCGTGTCGGCCACGATGCGCCGGCGGCCGGCATCGTCAATCAGCATCGCAATCGGCACCACCGCGTCCGTAGCCTCGATCACCGCCAGCGCGCCAAACTGGCGCGCAATGCGCTCACGCACCCGCGTCAGGTGAACTTGCGATACGAGATCGGTTTTGTTGAGCACCAGGAGACTGGCGGCGCTGATCTGGCGACACAAGGTATCGCCCAGCAGCGGGTCGTCGAGCTGATTGACGACCTGTTCCGAGTCGACCAGAACGACTATCGCTTCAAGCTGGAGCATGGGGTCGGCCAGGCCGACCTGCGCGATGCGCCCCGGGTCGGACACACCACTGGCTTCGATCACGATCAGGTCCACCGGCGGATCACGCTCGATGACGCGTATCAGCGCTTCCTCCAGGCCCGAACCGATTGAACAGCAAATGCAGCCGTTGGCCAGACTGAGCGTTTCGCCGTCGTGCGCGGCGACCATTGCCGCGTCCACATCGATCGGCCCGAAATCATTGACCAGAACTGCAAGCCGCTGGCGGCCGGCATTGACGAGCCAATGATTCAGCAGAGTCGTCTTGCCGGCCCCCAGGAACCCGCCAATCACGACCAGCGAAATGCGCTTCGACATGAGAAGATACGGGCCCGATGTTCCACGCTGGTGCCGGCGTCAGGCGGCATGCGGGGCTTCGAACGCATGCCCGCCCACCATCGTTCCGGCGATCGCCACGTCTTTGAGGGCCTCGGGCGCGGCCTGGGAAGGATCACTGTCGAGTACGCAGAAATCCGCGAATTTGGCTACCTCGATCGACCCGATCCGGTCGTCCATGCGCAGAGTGTACGCCGCACCCAGCGTGATGGCGCGCAACGCGTCGGCCACGCTGATGCGCTCGCTTTCGCCCAGCACGCGCCCCGAGGCGGTCCGCCGGTTGACCGCGCACCAGGCGGTGAACAGGGGCGCCAACGGGGTGATGGGCGCATCGGAATGGATGGCGAACGGAATGCCCATGCGTTGCGCCGTGGCGCAGGAATCCATGCGGTTGGCGCGATCCGGCCCCATGGTCATTTCCATGTGCGCGTCGCCCCAGTAGAAGATGTGATTCGCGAACAGGTTGACACACAGTCCCAGGCGCGCAATCCGGCGAAACTGTGCCGGAGACGCCATCTGGCAGTGCTGCAGCGTGTGGCGATGATCCCAGCGCGGGTACAGGGTGAGCGCCCGCTCGAGCGCATTCAAGGTCACTTCGGTAGCCTCGTCGCCATTCGTGTGGATGTGCAGCTGAATCCCCGCCCGGTGGTACTGCTCCACGATGTCAGCGAGATCATCCGGGGGGACGATCCAGATACCGTTCGGCGCGCCATTGTAATAACCCGGCCACAGCACGCGCGCCGTGAATCCCTGAATCGAGCCGTCGACCACGAGCTTCACCGGCCCCAGATGCATCTTGTCGTGATTGCTCTGTTTGAGCCGTTCCAGTTTGGTCAGGCAGCCTTGAACATCGCGGCTAAACAACATGCCCGAGGCCGCGGGCACGATGCGCAGCGGAAAATCATCGCCGCGCGTCACGCGCGCCAGCGTCTCGATGCCCTCATCGGGCAGCTCGTTGATCAAGTCGGTTGCCGTAGTGACCCCGGATGCGAGCGCGACCCGGCTGAAATTCTCCAGACATTGCGCGGTCATCCCCAACATGCGAAACGGGTTGCCTATCATGCGCATCACGGGGAACATGGCGGGGAACTCGCGCAGTTCACCGCTCGGTTCCCCGTTCGGGAACCGCGAGATGCCTTCGATGTCGGTGTCGCGGTCGATGCCCGCCATCGCCAGCGCGCGCGAATTCGCGTTCATGAGATGCACGCTCGCGTGCAGGACGATCACGCCGCGGCCGCCTGGAACCTTGTCCAAGTCTTGCACCGTCAGGCGCGACGTTCCCAGATAAATGGGATCGAACCCCCACGCCACCAGATGGCGGCCTGGCTCCAGGCGCGCCTCGGCCTCGACCAATCGCGCGACGACTGCATCGACCGTCTTGAGGCCCGGCCACACCATGCCGTCCGGCCCGCGCCGGTCGTAAAACCCCACGTAGACGTACAGCCACACCACCCCTTCGTACAGGTGACAGTGACCCTCGACCAGCCCGGGCATCAACACCTGGTCGGCGTAGCGATCGTCACGGCGGGCGCCAGGCCAAGCCGATACCTGCTCATCCGTTCCCACGGCCAGAATGCGGCCGCCGCGCACGGCAACATGAGTTGCCACCGGCTGGGCGGGGTTCATGGTCAGTATCTTCCGCGCCCGGTAGATCGTGATTGGTTGTAATGCCGGTGTTCCCATTGCGACCACTCCATCGACTGATTCGACACGCATCTACCAGATAGAACAGCGGGCCGGAGAGCAAAATTGTCAACCTAGCATCCGCATGACGACTTCCAGTAGTACCAAAGCGCCAAGGCCGATTGGGCCAGATGAAGAAAGCGTCGGGTGCGCACTCATCGGCCCGCAATTACGTCCCCGCGGGTGCGCCCATCGGTTCGCAGCCAGCCCGCCAGACTCCAGCGTGTTTTGCGGCATGGAAGCACCGCATGCGGCGTACGGCCGCTGACGAAAACCACCAGCCGCGCCCCCAGCGGCACGATGCGCCGCAGCTCGACGTCGGGGTCGAAAGGCTCGTAGAGACAAAGCTCACCGCCATCCACGGGATTCCAGCGCAGGTTCAGATACAGCACGATCGATATTTTTCGGTAATCGGTGCCACGATGCTGGTCGACATGCTTCCTGTAGCCCTTGCCCTCGCCATACCGCGCGAAATGAAATTCCTGGCTGCGCAAACCCATTTGATAGCGCTCATTGAGCACCTGGCGTAGCCCCGCCATCCACTTGAAGAACGGGTGCGCGGCCTGCGGCGAATCAGGCTCCACCCAGCAAATGGAATCCCCACGAATTTCGGGCTGCGGCGCGATGCTTGCATCGCGGCCGATCTCGCCTTGGCTGAAGCGGCCAGCCTGCCACAAGGTCCAGCTTTGCAGCAGCAGGGTGATGTGCCACGACAGGGGGACGGCAGTGTCGGAAATCGCCCAACCGCGCCGATCGAGCGCCTGGATGATCTCGTCATATTCGTCCATGAGTCCCACCTTATTCGATTCCAATGCGCGCCACCGTGAGTGTAATCACGATGACATCTCTTCTTCAGTGACGCTTCAATATCTTCAATACAATATAAGATGAATCGGTGAAGTCGCGCCGCGCGAAGCGGATGACCGTCGCGGGGCATGCCATCTGGTCAGCCGGGCGACGAACCCGCGGGGGAATTGCACCATGATAGAACGTCGCCCATTCGACGCCCTGGGGGGAGCCGACCACGGTTGGCTCAATACCCACCATCATTTTTCGTTCGCGAACTACTTCGATCCAAATCGCGTGCACTGGGGGGTGCTGCGCGTGTGGAACGACGATACCATCCAGCCCGGAACGGGATTTCCACTCCACCCGCACGCGGACATGGAAATCATCACCTACGTTCGGGAAGGCGCCATCACACACCGAGACAATTTGGGGAATGAGGGCCGCACCGAAGCCGGAGACGTGCAGGTGATGAGCGCCGGGACCGGAATCGTTCACTCCGAATACAACCGCGAAGCGGGCATCACGAAAATCTTCCAGATCTGGGTCATGCCCAATCAGCGCGGGCAACAGCCGTCGTGGGGCGCCAGGCCGTTCCCGAAGCACGATCGCGCGGGGCGCTTCGTCGTCCTGGCCAGCGGTCTTGCGGGGGACGACGAAACCCTGCGTCTGCGCGCGGACGCGCGGGTGCTGGGCGCAACGCTGGATCCCGCCCAACGGCTGGCGTATCGCTTCGCCGACGGGGAGCGGTACGGCTATCTGGTTCCAGCAACCGGTCGCCTCACCGTCAACGGGGTGACGCTGGATGCCGGCGATGGGGCGGCGATTCACGGCGAGGACTCCATCCACATCGAAGCGGTGGAACCATCCGACTTCATCCTGGTCGATGCCGCAGCCGACCAATCGGTCACGCGATGGAACGCGCTGTGAGCGGGTGCACGCCGCGACAAGGAGCAAACTGTGACGAGGAGCAGACTGTGATCGGGTGCGCCGTGACAGCGGGCGCGCCATGCGAGGCACCATCGTGAACAAAGGGCGAATGGAAGCGTTCAGCGACGGGGTGCTAGCCATCATCCTGACCATCATGGTGCTGTCCATGCAGGTGCCAAAAGGGGTTTCATTCGCCGCGCTTCTGCCGGTGGTGCCCGTGTTCCTGAGCTACATCCTCAGCTTCATCTACGTGGGAATCTACTGGAACAATCACCATCACATGCTGCACACCGTGACTCACGTGACCGGCAGCATCCTGTGGGCGAATCTCCACCTACTATTCTGGCTATCCCTGCTGCCGTTCGCCACAGGCTGGATGGGAGAAAACAGTTTCGCGGCGCCCGCTCTGTTCCTGTACGGCGTGGTCTTGCTCGGGTGCGCGATCGCGTACCGAATCCTGCAAATCCGCATCATCGCATCCGAAGGGCCTGATTCGGTGCTGGCCAAAGCGGTCGGCCAGGACCGCAAGGGAACGACCTCGATCGTTCTGTACGTTTTGGGAGTGATGACATCGTTCGCGTCGCCCTGGCTGTCCGGCGCATGCTACATCGCGACGGCCATCTTGTGGCTGGTGCCGGATCGCCGGGTGGAACGGCAGATTCAGTAGACAAGGCAAGCATGGCCTGGAAGACCGCGAATACCAGCAGCTCGCCGCTGGGCAGTTCACCGCAGTCCACGATCACGTAATCCAGGCCAAAATGGGTGTGCCGCCTGGGATGAGATCGAGAGACTGGATGATCTTGTCGTAGTCGCCCATGGAACCCCCACCATCCTCAATTCGTACGCGCATCCGCGATCGTAGAGGCGCGCGCTTGCGGCAACGATGCGGCGCCAGCGGACGGCTCCTTGCCGCCAGGCAGTATCTGCAACACCAACGACAGGCAGGCACAGACGATGCCCACACCACACACGCCGGGCCAATGCCACACGCTCCACGCATAGTTGCCCAGCAGCGAACCCATGGCGCCACCCGTGAAGCGGATTGTCATGTAGAGCGTATTGGCGCGGCTCATCGCACGATTCCGCACCCCCAGGTTGCGCGCCATGTTCGAGACATGGGCGCTTTGCAGGCCGAGATCGAGGAGCACCACGCCGACGATCAGGCCACCGATGGTCCCGCCAACCCACGCCAGCAGCCCATAGGAAGCAAGGAACAGAAGCGTGGCACAGAAGACGATCCGGCGGGGTCCGTACGCGTCCGTCAGCCTGCCGATGGCATACGATCCACTGGCGCCGGCAATGCCGACCAGCCCGAACAGCCCCGCGGTCTCGCTGCCGTAGCGCGCATCGAGGCTGTGCAGATGAAAGGCGAGCGTCGTCCAGAAAGCACTGAAGGCGGCGAACTGCAATGCGGAAACAAAAGAAGTCTGCCGCACGACCGGTTCCTCGCGCAGCAACTGGGCAAGGGAGCCCATCAGGGCGCGATAGCTGCCGGAGAATGTCGGCGCAACGGGTGGCAGGACCCGTATGAACGCGATGGCGACGAGCGCCGTCGCCGCCGCCGCGGCAATATAAACGGTGCGCCATCCGAAGAATGTGGCGATCGTGCCCGACACGGTGCGCGAGACCAGGATGCCTCCCAGCAGGCCCAGCATGACGATCCCGACCGCCGTGCCGCGTCCCTGCGGGCCGGCAAGCTGCGCGGCATAGGGCGTGAGCAACTGCGGCGCCACGCTTGCCATGCTGGCGGCAAAGCTGGCCGCAACGAGCCATGGCAGCGTCGGCGCCGCCGCCATGGCGGCAAGGGCAACGACCGCCGCCGACAAGGTGACCGCAAAGAGCTTGCGGCGATCGACCTTGTCACCCAGCGGGACGAACAACAGCAGGCCAAGTGCATAGCCCGCCTGGGCGGCAATGGCCACCTCGCCGGCGTCGCGCTCGCTCGCCGCAAACGTGTGCGCGAAATCGACGAGCAGCGGCTGGTTGTAGTAGTTGTTGGCGATGACGAGCCCCGCTGCAAGCGCCATGAGCCAATAGATCGACTGTCTCATCGGGATTTCCTGAGAGCGGAATACACCGGGATGCGGTCCGCAGCCTGCCGCCCCCACGGCGGGCGCGGGCAGGTTGCGGACCAAACGCCTCGAACTGTAAACTCTTTCTCTATTAGGGAATATCCAATCTATACGGTAATCGCTCTTGCACATTCCGGAAGGATGACCCGATGGACCGTTTCGAGGCGATGCATGTGTTCGTCCGCGTGGTCGAAGCCGGCAGCCTGTCGGCAGCCGCCCGGGCCATCCCGATGTCGCTCACCTCAGTAAGCCGCCACCTCTCGACACTGGAGCGGCAGTTCGGCATGCCTCTGCTGAGGCGCACGACGCGCCGCATCGCGCTGACCGACGAGGGACGGCTTTTCTTCCAGCGTGCGAAATCCATCCTCGCCGATTTCGACGAAATGAGTACCCTCATTGGCGCAGGCTGCAGCGAGCCTGCGGGGCGGCTGCGCATCGCTACGCCGTCCCTGCTGGGCCGTCTGCTCATCGCCCCGCTGCTGCCGCGCTTTCTTGCGCGGTATCCGCACGTATCGGTCGAGATGATGCTGATCGATCGCAGCGTCAATCTTATGGAAGAAGACATCCACGTCGCGATCCGCATGGGCCGGCTGCCGGATTCGACGCTCATCGCCCGCAAGCTTGGCAATGTCGGCATGGTGGTTTGCGCCGCGCCGTCCTATCTCCAACGCCACGGCGTACCAGGTTCGCCCAACGCGCTGAGCCAGCACGACTGCCTGGTGTTCTCCGACCGGCCGGGGCCGATCGACTGGCACTTCAGACGGGCCGACACACGCCATTCGGCACGTGTGGCGGGGCGTCTCTGGGCGAATTCGCTTGACGTGCTCGTGGCAGCCGCGCTGGAAGGCGCAGGAATCGTGCGCGCACCGTCGTGGCAAGTCGCCCAACTGGTCGAACAGGGCAGGCTGCAGCGCATCCTCGCGGACTACGAGCCCCACCCGGCGGCAATCAACGCCATCTACGAACGCGCCCGCCGGACTTCCCTGGTGGTCCACGCCTTCCTCGACTGCGTGGCCGAATCGGGCGCGGTCGGAGGGCTTGCGAAAGCGCTCCCGGACTGACTCGTGGCCACGGCGCCCCAAGGGCGCGCCGCAGTGAACGTTGCGGCAAGACAATCCGCCGCCGGACTAAACTACCTGCCGGGATCGGTTACTGCGCCAGACGCCTCGCGCATCGTCTCATCCACGTCGGGACCATCCGGCACGCCGATTCCGGTTCCATCAAGGCAGAACACATGACCGCAAGAACCGACCCCGACCTGGACACCATCAGCACAGCCATCGCGCGCGTGCTCGCAGGCAGCCTGCAGGTGCTGGCATTTCCCAGCGCCAGCCATGTCTACAACCCGCTGATCTACATGTGGTCGGCACACCGTGAATACTTGCAGCGGTACAGCGGCCGCAGGGGCCGGATTCTGCTGGTCGGAATGAACCCCGGCCCTTGGGGCATGGCCCAGACCGGGGTCCCCTTCGGCGCGGTTCCCATGGCGCGCAACTGGCTGAAGATCGAAAAACCCCTGGGCGGTCCGCTGCCGGACCAGCACGAGAAATACCCGATCGTCGGCTTCGCCTGCCACCGGAGCGAAGGCAGCGGGGATCGCTTCTGGGGCTGGGCACGGCAGCGCTTCAACAGCCCCGACCGGTTCTTCCAGGACATTTTTGTCTGGAACTACTGCCCCTTGCTGTTTCTGCGCAATGACCGCAATCTGGTCCCCGAACAATTGCACAAGGCCGAACGTGAGCCGTTATTCGGCATTTGCGACGCGGCACTGGGCGCCGTGATTCACGCCATCAGGCCACGCGCGGTGGTCGGCATCGGGCGCTTTGCCCATGGCCGCGCCCGGGTCATCACCGGCGACGATGTGCCGACGGCCTACCTGCTGCACCCCAGCCCGGCCAATCCCCTGGCCAACCGGGACTGGGCCAACATCGCCGACGAGACCCTGGCCCCTTGGCTGTGACGGTGCGTTCCCCCGTCGCCTGGCCGTGACGCCTGTCAAAAAAGTCGATTCCCGCGTTCCGCGCCTCATCCATGATCTTAAAGCTGGCCGATTCATCTGTCAGTTCACCGAAATTCATGGTGCCCAGCGCGATGCGGCTGACCTTGAGGCCAGTGCGGCCAAGGTGCGTGCAGTTCATTGCATATCACTCTTGCAATTGCAGCGGTCAGAGTCGTTCAAGGGCAATTTCCCCAAGACTCACGCCGCCAGTGATGCGCAGTCAATGACGAAGCGGTACTTCACATCGCCCTTGAGCATCCGTTCATAGGCTTCGTTGATCTGATCGGCGCGGATCATTTCGATGTCGGCAACGATGCCGTGTTCGGCGCAGAAATCCAGCATTTCCTGGGTCTCGGGGATACCCCCTATCATCGAGCCCGCCAGGCTGCGGCGCTTCGTGATCAGGTTGAATACCCCTGGCGACGGGTGCGGTGTGGCAGGCGCGCCCACCAGCGTCATCGTGCCGTCGCGCTTGAGGAGGGTAAGAAACGCATCGAGGTCGTGCGGCGCCGCCACCGTGTCGAGAATGAAATCCAGGTTTTTGGCATGCGCCGCCATTTCGTCAGGGTTGCGGGATACGACTACTTCGTGGGCTCCCAGCGCCTTGGCGGCCGCGCGCTTGGATTCGGACGTCGTGAAGGCCACCACATGCGCCCCCATTGCGTTCGCGAGCTTGATACCCATGTGACCCAGCCCGCCAATGCCGACCACGCCCACCTTGTGGCCCGACCCCACCTTCCAGTGGCGCAGCGGCGAATAGGTGGTGATGCCCGCGCACAGCAGCGGCGCCACGGCGGCCAATTGTTCCTTGGGATGTCGGACGTGCAGTACATAGCGCTCATGCACGACGATCTGCTGCGAATAGCCGCCCAGGGTGTGCCCAGGGGCGTCCGGAGTGGGGAAGTTGTAGGTTCCCACCATGTGGTCGCAGTAGTTCTCCAGCCCCTCTTCGCACTCGGCACAATGCTGGCAACTGTCAACGATGCAGCCCACCCCGACCAGGTCGCCAACCTTATGGCTGGACACATGGGCACCCACGGCCGAGACGCGACCGACGATCTCGTGGCCGGGAATGCACGGGTAAAGTGTGCCCGCCCATTCGGAGCGGACTTGGTGCAGATCCGAGTGGCAGACGCCACAGTAGGCGATGTCGATCTGCACGTCGTGCACGCCCGGTGCGCGGCGCGTGATGGCGAGCGGCTCCAGGGGGAGATTGCCGGCGCGGGCGCCGTAGGCTTTGATGGTCATGATGTTGCTCCTTGAATGCTCAATCAATTTAGAGACCTGCTCCACAGCCGCCGCCAGCCGCTGAGCAGCCTTCTTGCTGGTAGTGAACCTTGCGTAATGGCGCAAGTCACGCACGTGTCGTGCGTGGCGGGGCGTCGCGCCCGACCATGGCCTGCTGCGGCGGGGAGTAACGTTCGCCCTCAATGGGGATCTGTGCAGCGGCCTTCCCAATGTCTGCCAGATCGGCCTGTGATAGCTCGACGTCAGCCGCACCCAGGTTCTCTTCCAGCCGATGCACCTTGGTCGTGCCAGGGATAGGCGCAATGTACGGCCGTTGCGCGAGCAGCCACGCCAATGCAATCTGCGCAGGTGTCACCCCCTTGTCACTGGCAACCCGCTTCAGCAGGTCGACCAGCGCCTGGTTCTTCTCCAGCGCTTCGGGCGAGAACCGTGGTACCGATTTACGGAAATCCCCTTCGCCAAACTTTGTGTCCTTGCCCATCGCCCCGGTGAGAAATCCCTTGCCAAGCGGGCTGTAGGGCACAAACCCGATGCCAAGTTCGTCGCAGGCCCGCAGGATGCCGTTGGTCTCCGGCGCACGCCACCACAGCGAATATTCGTTCTGCACGGCTGTCACCGGCTGCACTGCATGGGCGCGACGCAGCGTCTGCACCCCGGGCTCGGACATGCCAAAGTGTTTGACCTTGCCCTCGGCGATCAGATCCTTGACCGTGCCAGCCACGTCTTCGATAGGCACGTTCGGATCCACGCGATGCTGATACAGCAGGTCGATCGCTTCGACGCCAAGGCGCTTGAGCGAGCCTTCCACCGCCTGGCGGATGTGCTCGGGCCGACTGCAGACACCGCGGTTCTCGCCAGTTGCGAACTCGATGTCGAAGCCGAACTTGGTAGCGATCACGACTTGGTCGCGGAATGGACGCAGCGCCTCTCCCACTACGTCTTCGTTGGTGAACGGGCCGTAGACCTCTGCCGTGTCGAAGAAGGTCACACCGCGCTCCACTGCCGCGCGGATCAGCTTGACGCCCTCTTCCTTCGGCAGCGCTTTGCCATAGCTGAAACTGATGCCCATGCAGCCAAGACCGATGGCCGAAACTTCAAGACTTCCAAGTGTACGTGTTTGCATGTTGCTACTCCCATTCAGAATCAAGGTCTGACCACGACCTCGATGGATGCACGTTGGTCCACCGCGCGGTAGCCGTTGAACGCCCACGTAGAGGAGCAGCTTACACGTTCAATACGCCGTCCGCGATCGTGCAGGCAGCTCTGGCGGGGCTGTGGACCGACCCGTGGGTGGTAGGCACTTCCCGCCCGAGGACGAGATCCTGCAGCATATTGAACAAGAGCGTATGGTTCGCGTACTTGAAGACTGGTGAACTCGACCTGAAGCGAATATTTGCTCAGCCCACCAGGATCGCTACTCGTAGTGTGTCCACATTCTCAAAACACGGACGACACGTTCCTGGATGAATACCTCATACACCAACCGATGCTGAATGTTGATGCGGCGGGAATACGATCCGGAAAGATCGCCGAGCAGCTTTTCGTAGGGCGGCGGGTTCTGGAATGGGTCAATCTCCAGGATCGCAATCAGCGCCTGCGCTTTGGGTTTGAGGCCAGCCGCCACTACCTTTTTCGCATCCTTGAGCGCGCCTTTTGCATAGACGACTCGCCAAGTCACCAGTCAAGCTCCTTGGCGCTCTTGTCCAAGGGTTCTGCCATGCCCTCCTTGATGGATTCGCGCATGCCAGGTACAGAGGTCAGATACAGGGTCTCTTGGATGGCGTCCCAATCGGCTTCCGAGATCAGCACGGCGCTCGTGCGCTTGCCAGCAATTCGAATCGGCTGATGGGACTCGGCGGTTTGGTCGATGAGGCGGTAGAGGTTGGCCCGTGCCTCGGTTGCAGTTAGGGTCGCGGACATGGTGGTTCTCCCAATATGGGTAAATAGTACGTTTTAACGTACGTTTCGTCAAGCCCTGCCTTGCCATGTGAGGAGGCGACGGTACTGCACCAGAGCCACTCGGGGCTGTACTACCGGCCGCGTGGGGTCAGTGAGCGCAACCTCGGGAGAAGCACCAAAACGCACAGCCTTGAAGTTTCACCTCAAGGCCATTTTCAGCCCGGAATCGGCGTCATTGCTGAACTTACGAAATTTTTCGAGTTCAGAGCTCGGCCGCGGAAGTTCAGAACTCAGTGGTTTTCGACAGCGTTCGACAATTATGTAACAAGCCCTTCCCCCTGCCTTGAAATCCCCCACTTCATCCCTATAATTAGCACTCGTAGGCATTGAGTGCTAACAGGCTCGATCCTCAGGTTTCCGGGCGCCGGGTCCGCCGGTGTTGCTCCCTTGGGTTTCCAGCACGCGACACTTTGG
>SCQX01000269.1 GCA_004298545.1 Candidimonas sp.
CCGCTCATGGGCCTGCCCATGCTCTTCAAGGCGTTTGCGATCATCATCATTGGCGGCCTGGGGAGCATCCCGGGGGCGGCGATTGCGGCGCTCCTGATCGGGGTAATGGAAAGTATCGCCGGAGGGTTGGGATCGAGCGTGCTACAGGATTCAGTGGCATTCATCTTTATGATTGTCGTTCTGCTGTTCTACCCCTACGGGTTGTTTGGTCGACGGATGAGGGTATGAACAAGACGACTAAATCATGCATGGCGGGCCTGGGCGCTTCTCTTTTTCTGTTACTGGCCTGCATTCCGTTCGCGCTCGATTCTGTTTATGTGACGACCGTTGCAACGGTTGCACTGGTGTTCGTGATTCTCAGCACGGGGTTGAATCTGGTTTACGGTTATGTCGGCCTGCTGTCATTCGCACAGGTGGCCTTCTGGGGCGCAGGGGGATACACGGGCGCACTCCTGGCGGTGGACCTCGGCATATCGCCCTGGATCGCCACACTCTGCGGAGGAACGCTGGCGGGAATCCTGGCCTTGGGCATCGGAATTCCGGCCCTGCGGCTGTCGCGGCATTCGTTCGCCATCGTCACACTGACTTTCGCGCTGCTCATGGAGCTGGTCGCGCGCGACTGGACCTCGCTCACTCGCGGGCCGCTTGGCGTGCCCGGGCTGCCCGCCCTGGAGGTGTCGCTTTTCGGCAGGAAATGGATCGACGGATCCACGGCGACGGGTTTCTACCTGATCATGCTCATTTACACGATCATCGTGCTCGTACTGACCTGGCGATTGGTGCGCTCCCCCATTGGACGCACTTTTCTTGCGGTGAAGCACGACGAAGCGCTGGCGCGTTCGCAGGGGATCGACGCAAATCGCTACAAGCTCCTCGCGCTGTGTATTTCCGCTGTGTTCAGCGGCATCGCCGGCGCCTTGTACGTATTCGACCTGAGCATCGTGGACCCGTCCATTTTCGATTTCTACTACTCCGAGATGATGCTCATCATGGTCATATTGGGTGGCGCGGGAACACTGGGCGGCGTCGTGGTGACCAGCGTCCTGTTCACCATACTCCCGGAGGCACTTCGCATCACGCCATCGCTGCGGCTGGTGATTTTCGGCTTCATTCTGATCGCAAGCGTCATGGTGCTGCCGGAAGGTGTCGGCGGGTACTTGCGGCAGCGGCGTCTGCGACTGGTCCAACAGCGCAGCCGAGCGGAACAGCCATGACGCCTCAAGACGGAAATTTGCTGCGGGTTTCGGGCCTGTGCAAGCATTTCTTTGGCATCCGCGCCGTGAACGATCTGAATTTCGGCGTGGCGGCCGGCTCCATCACCGGGCTCATCGGGCCGAATGGTTCCGGTAAAACGACGAGTATTGATTGCCTGAGCGGCTTTCAAAGACCCGACACTGGCAAGGTCGTGTTCGATGGTGCCGACATTTTTGGCTTGCCGCCGCAGCGAGTGGCGAAATGCGGCCTCGTGCGCACGTTCCAGAATGTGCGGGTTTACGACGCGCTCACGGTGAGTGAGAACCTCGTGATTGCGCAGCAGGAACACGGGCGCGGAATGCGATGGCGCGACGTGCTGTTTCGACCACAGCGCATCCGCCGGCAGGACGACGCAGCGCGCGAAAGGGCGCAAGCGTTACTCGAGCTGGTTGGCCTCTCGCACCATATCGCGTCGCCCGCCGGGGTGCTTTCCTACGGACAAAAGAAGCTGCTGGCTCTCGCTGGCGGACTGATGGCATCGCCAAAACTGATGGTGCTCGACGAGCCGCTGGCCGGTGTCAATCCCACCGTTATCCGGAGGATCGAGGGAATTGTGCACGAAGTGAACCGGCAAGGTGTCACTTTCCTCATCGTCGAGCACAACATGACGTTCATCATGAACCACTGCAACGCAATCGTCGTGATGGACGCAGGCAGCAAGCTCGCCGAGGGAAGCCCGGACGTGATCAGCAGTGACGCGCGCGTGCTGGATGCCTATCTGGGCAAGCGGCCAATCGCCGAGGCGTCCCATGGCTGATGCTGCGGACACCATTCTGGCAATGCATAGCCTGACGGTCGGCTATGGCGAGGCGCCCATCGTGCGCGAGTTCAGCGCGTCATTCGAACGCGCCTCGATCAATTGCCTGATCGGTGGAAACGGCGCCGGAAAGTCGACGCTGCTGCGTGCGATATTCGGATTGAATCGCGTGTTCTCGGGCGGGATCGACTTCGACGGTCAACGAATCGAGCAATTGACGCCGGAGGCACGGCTGCGCCTCGGCGTCAGTTTCGTGCCGCAGGGACGTTGCAATTTCACGATGATGACGGTGAAAGAGAATCTCGAGATGGGTGCGTTCTCGCTGCCCAAAAGGGAAGTCTCCGCGGCGGTGGACCGCGTGGTGGCGCTGTTTCCGGTGCTGGAGCGTAAGTTGCACGAGTGGGCCGGAAATTTGAGTGGTGGTGAGCAGCAGATCCTTGAAACAGCCATGGCGCTTGAAGTCGAGCCGCGGCTGTTGCTCCTGGATGAACCGTCGCTCGGCTTGTCGCCCAAAATGCAGGATCAGGTTT
This sequence comes from Candidimonas sp., assembly GCA_004298545.1. GTDB lineage: Bacteria > Pseudomonadota > Gammaproteobacteria > Burkholderiales > Burkholderiaceae_B > SCQX01. The sequence continues at coordinate 2,542 of SCQX01000269.1, forward strand.
TCGGCACAGTCGAGGCAATTCGCAAAACGGGTGTGACGATCATCCTGGTGGAACAGAATGTGCACCAGGCGCTCAGGATTTCCGACCGCGCGATCGTGATGAGCATGGGGACGAAGTTCCGCGACGGAGCGGCGTGTGAAATTGTGGACGACCCAGTAGTCAAGAAGGCTTACCTGGGCGCGTGACGGCCATGCGCCGCGTGCCCGATCATGGCCAAGCAAGGAGGCGAAATGGCGGCGGAACTACCGCAGGACATGCTTTGTGTCGCGATAGCGGAAAGTGACAAGGGCGGTACGCTGCGGGCTTGCCGACGGCCCCTGCCGGTGCCTGGACCACGCGAAGTGCTCATCGAAGTCGCTGCCGCGGGCGTCAACAAGGCCGATGTCAAACAACGCCGAGGGGTGTATCCCATGCCGCCGGGCGCCCCCGATGTTCCGGGCCTGGAGGTGTCGGGCGTCATCGTCGCCGCAGGCCGAAGCGTACGTCGTTGGCGGGTGGGAGACGCCGTGTGCGCGCTCGTGCTTGGGGGCGGTTATGCTCAGTATTGCGTTGCGCCGGAATTGCAATGTTTGCGGGCTCCCGCGGGCTGGAGTCTGCGAGATGCGGCGTCGCTGCCCGAAGCAGCCTTCACGGTGTGGACGTCACTGATCGAACAGGCGCGCTTGCGTGCAGGCGAGCGCGTACTTGTGCATGGCGGTGCCGGGGGCATCGGCGCGGCAGCCGTGCAAATCGCCAAGGCACTGGGTTGCGAAGTCATCACCACGGCGGGGAGCGATCAGAAATGCGAATTCAGTCTGCGCCTTGGTGCGGATTTTGCCATCAATTACCGTACACAGGACTTCGTATCGGAGGTGGTGCAGATTACGGGGGGAGAGGGCGTGAATGTCATCATGGACGTCGTCGGTGCGCCCTATCTCGAACGCAACATGGCTGCGCTCGCCGCGGGCGGACGACTGGCATTCGTGTCGTACGAGGCAGGTAGGGACGCCTCGTTCGACATTCAGAAACTGATGCTGCGCCGCTTGATTCTTACGGGATCGACCGTCAGGCATCGCAATGTGCGTGAGAAAGGGCGGATCGCGCGGGCGCTCGAGCGAAGCATCTGGCCGTACATGGAAAGCGGACGCTACGTGCCGGTGGTGACGAAAGTTCTGCCGTTGGCGCAGGCTGCCCGGGCCCACGCACACTTGGAGTCGGGGAACAATATCGGCAAGATTCTGTTGACACCGTGAACGGGTCGACGCAGTGAATGGAGGCAGAGAAATGGAGAATGTTCAGGACCGATTGGCACGAGCGGCGGCAGGTACTCGCCAGCATGGCAAGATACCCGTGGGCTTTTATGCCTCGGGCGCGGAGATTGCCCTACCCTACATTCTGGTGAAGGGCGCGCAGCGAGGACCCTGCCTGTGGGTGAACGGGCAAGTGCACGGCGACGAACTGAACGGCGTCATGGCGGCAATAGACTTTGCCAACGGCCTGCGGCCGGAAACCATGAGCGGCTCGGTTGTCGTGACACCCACCGCAAACCCCATGGCGCTGGACTCCCGCCGCAAGCGGACGCCACAGGATGATCAAGACATCGACCAGACGTTTCCCGGAAACGCGTATGGCTTCCTGTCCGATCGGGCCAGCCACGCGCTGTTCGAGCAGATACACCCGGTGGCAAATTGCCTCGTGAGCCTGCATACCATGAATCCGCTTTTTCAGGCGAAACCCTATGCGGTGTACAAAGTACGTCAAGGGGGCAAAGTCACAGAAGATCATCTCCTGAAGTGCACATCTTTCTTTCAACCATCGGTTTCGTGCCGCATGGACGTCGGCGGCGCTGGCGAACTGCCGGGCAATATCGCCGGCGCCATCGATTATCAGTGTCTGCTCAAGGGCATACCGGCATTCATGATTGAACTGGGGAAGGGGAGTTATATCGAGCCTGAAAATGTGGCCCTTGCGGTGAACGGCCTCACGCGGCTCGCCGCCTTTCTGGGCATCCTCCCGGGCGACGCACCGCCGTTCTCCGAAGTTCGGCGCGTGACGCGACGCTCGTGGGTCAACTGCGGTGCGGGCGGGTTGTTCCGCTCGGAGTATCGTGGCGGCGACACGGTGAAAGCCGGCACGGCAATCGGCATAGTCATGGATCTTACCGGGCGGGAACAGGAAACGGTGGTTCTCGACACCGATTGCATCATCATCGGGGTGCGGCGCGACCCGGTGGTGCATACCGGCGATCGCGTTGCGTTCGTGGCAAAGGAATGGAGTGGCTATACAGTTGCATGAGAAGGTGGCCTGAATGCCCGCACAGAACGGCACGCGCCCCCTCGTGGCCGTGGCGCAGTACGAGCCCAGCCTGGGCGACGTGACGGGCAATCTGGCCGCATCGATCGCACAGATCCGCATTGCCGCCGAGCACTCGGCGGCCGTGGTGGTTCTTCCCGAGTGCTGCCTGACGGGGTACGAGTTCGAGGATCGCGCGGCGCTTGCCCTGCTGGCGGAATCGGTGACGGGGGTTGCCACGCAATCGTGGGCCAATGCGGCAGCCACGCACAACATGTATATCGTGGCGGGGATGGTCGAGAAGCACGATGGCATCTTGTACGACAGTGCAGTGATCGTTTCGCCGCGCGGGGAAATCCACACCTACCGCAAATGGCACCTCTGGGGGCTCGAGCGTGCACTCTACCAGGCAGGCGATGCGCTCGTACACTGCGATACGCCCTGGGGGCGGCTGGGGGTGATGATCTGCTACGACCTATGGTTTCCCGAGATGGCCCGCGCATTGGCGCTTGCAGGTTGTACGCTGCTGGCGGTACCGTCGAACTGGGCCGTCAATGCACGATTGAAAAATCCGTTTGACGAACATGGTTTGCCCCTCGGTTATCACATGGCGGTCGCTGCTGCCTGCAGCAACGAAATGGTCGTCGTGGTTTCCGACCGCATCGGTCGCGACCGAACGCTCAGCTTTCTGGGGAACAGCTGCGTGATCGGGCCGGCCGGCCGGCCGCTTACCCACCGCGCCGCCGCCGACACCAGCGAGATGTTGTTGGCGGAATGGCCTGACGTCGAGGCGATTCGCGCAATCGGGCAAAGCCATCTTGCATCGCGGCGATCAGACCTGTATGGAAACCCGCGCACGAGCACCCAGTACCCCGTCGGTCGGGAGCATGAAAAATGACGCAATCCGTCTTTCATTGGGGAGCCGTTCGACCCGTACTCAAAGACGGGCGTGTCGTACGGCTTGCACCGTTCAGTGCCGACCCCAACCCCTCTCAATTGATCGACGGCACTCTCGCGGGCCTGTACTCCGATCTGCGTATCTTGCAGCCCATGATCAGGACTTCATGGCTCAAGCGCACCACGGGCACCGACCACCGGCTGGGCCGAGGACGGGATGAGTTCACCGCGGTCGACTGGCCAGCCGCGCTGGGTTTGGCGTCCGAGGCAATTCGACGCACCATCGACCGATACGGCAACCAGGCCATTTATGCCGGATCTTACGGATGGGCGTCAGCGGGCCGGTTTCACCACGCCCCCTCGTTGTTGCATCGCTTCTTCAACACACTGGGAGGCAGCGTACAGCACCAGCAGACATATTCCTATGCAGCGGTGCAAGTGGTGTGCCCCCATGTCATAGGAACCAACGACATCATTTCGGGGGGTTCCAGTACGACGTGGCCGTCCATCATCACCCATACGGAACGCCTGTTTTTGTTTGGGGGGCTGAACCAAAAAAAGAACGCACAGGTGAGCGCCGGCGGTCTGCTGATTCACGAAACAACGCGCTACGCCACGGTCGCGGCAAAGAAACCCGGCTTCAGAATCTACTCGATATCGCCAATCCGCGACGACACGCCAGACCTGCCCAACACCGTGTGGGTGCCGATCAGGCCCGGTACCGACACCGCACTGATGCTGGGTATCGCTTATATTCTGATCAAGCGACACAAGACCGACGCTCAGTTTCTCGCTCAATATACCGTTGGGTACGAGCGTTTGCGCGATTACGTCGAAGGCACGAATGGATCACCGGCCAAGACCCCCGATTGGGCGAGCAAGATCACGGGCGTTTCAGTCGATCTCATCAATGACCTGGCGATGCAGATGGCCGACCACCGTACCTTGCTCAGTAGCGCATGGGCGTTGCAGCGCGCAGATCATGGGGAACAGCCCTATTGGATGATGATCGCCCTGGCCTGCCTGCTCGGGCAAATTGGATTGCCCGGAGGAGGCGTATGTTTCGGCTACGGTTCCATGGGTAATCGAGGCGTTCCCCGAAGCCCTTATGGTTCGCCGCGAATGGAGGAGGGTACCAATCGGGTGGGGCTACGCATACCGGTGGCCCGCGTGGCGGATATGCTTCTCGAGCCCGGCGCCACGATTCCTTTCGATGGCGGCGAGATTCGCTACCCCGACATCCATATGGTCTATTGGGCCGGGGGCAACCCATTTCACCATCATCAAGACTTGAACCGCCTCGTAAAGGCATTCTTCGTGCCAGAGACTGTCATCGTCAATGAGCCCTACTGGACGGCAACCGCTCGGCGGGCCGATATCGTCTTCCCTGTGACCACCGCGCTGGAACGAAACGATATCACGGCGTCGACCATGGACAATCACTTGATGGCCATCAAGCGCCAAATAGCCCCTGTCGGAGAATCCCGCAACGACTTTGACATTTTCCGCGGTCTCGCGCAACGTCTCGGTGTCGAAAGTCTATTCACCGAGGGCCTGGAGGAAATGGGATGGTTGAATCGGCTTTATGCAGAAGTGGCCGATCGCTGCTCACAGGCAGGCCACCCGCTACCCGCGTTCGAGGAATTCTGGACTCGTGGTACGCTCGAGTTGCCACAAGCGCAACAATACCACGACCTGTTTGCGGACTTTCGCGCCGATCCGCGAAAGCATGCGCTCGAGACGCCGTCCGGGCGCATTGAATTGTGGTCGCAGACGATTGCGGATTTTTCGCTCTCCGGTTTGCCGCCGCACCCTGCCTGGCTCGAACCGTGCGAATGGCTTGGAAACGCACAAGCCGACGAACTGCATCTGGTTTCAAATCAGCCAGCCACTCGCCTGCATTCGCAACTCGACGCATTCGGCGCGAGCGCTTCATCAAAAATACACGACCGCGAACCTTTGCGCATCCACCCGGCAGACGCAAAAGCCCGCGGCATACGTGATGGGCAAGTGGTTCGCGTTTACAACGAACGCGGCGCATGTCTGGCGGGCGCTGTCATCGACGACGGGCTGCTGCAAGGCGTCGTACAGCTCAGCACGGGTGCGTGGTATGAGCCGCAAACGCCCGGTGTGCCAGGATCCCTCGACGTACACGGAAACCCAAATGTGCTGACGCCGAATCGCCCAAGCTCACTGCTCACCCAGGCTCCCACCCCGGGCAGCACGCTGGTGAAAGTGGAAGTATTCGTTGGCGAACTGCCGCCCGTACGAATACATCGTCCCCCAGAAGGCTCGTGCAAGCCCTCCCGCCAGGCAAAGAGCCCGGCATAATGGTCCATGACGACAATATCCGCCGTGGTCACCCGATTGGACCCGCACCTATCGAGACAGACTCCGCTTACGCGCGCAATGTTCTGCTACAGTAGAATGCGACGCAGATAGAATCGAACGCACAACACACTGGCGAGTTTGATTCGAGTGACAGTTCTTTCGGCATAGATCCATGGATCAGGCGCGGCTTCAACGCGATACACAACCGGCGGCAGCTCCGAAGAGGGCGCGGCGCAACGGCAAGCGTGAGCAGCTGATTCGGGTCGGCGTGGCGATGTTCACCGAGCAGGGCTTTCACAGCACGTCGATCGACACGCTGGTATCCATCGCGCACGTGCCGAAGGGCTCGTTCACCTATTACTTTGGCAGCAAGGATGAATACGCGCTGGCCGTGATCGATGCCTACGGCGCGTACTTCAATCGCAAGCTCGACCGCGTCTTGACTGATAAGCGCCACACGCCTTTCGAGAGGATCAACCGATTCGTCGAAGAGGCTGCCAACGGCATGGAACGCTACGCGTTTCGCCGCGGGTGCCTGGTCGGGAATCTTGGGCAGGAGCTGGCCTCTTTGAACGAAGGGTGTCGCAAGGCATTATTGGAGATTTTGGTGGAGTGGCGGAGTCGACTTCAGGCATGCCTGGAGGAGGCCCAAGAGATGGGCGCACTACGGAAGGAAGTAAATCTCGCCGATCTGGCCCAACTGTTCTGGTATGCCTGGGAAGGCGCCGTCATGGGCGCCAAACTGGAAAAGAGCAAGATGCCGTTGCTCGTTGCGGGGCACGCATTCATCGCACAGTTGAAAGCGCTGAAACCATGATGTTCATGCCATGTGAACCGGTTATGTTTCAACGCTGGCGCAGCGGCCAGCGCCGAACATACCTTATGTGCCTTGGTTGCTAATTAGTTGACTGTCTGTCTATAGATATTTAGAATTTGACCACGGTTCGACTGCCGTTCGCGGGTAGTGGCGCCACCAACCGCGAACAGGGCAGCGATATGAGAGGATGCCAAATGGAGAGTAAAACAAGGGCGACACCATGACAACTTCTTCCTCACCCGGGGCGCAGTTTCGCCAGGCACTCACGCAAGAAAAGCCGCTGCAGGTGATCGGCGCCATCAACGCCAATCACGCGCTGCTCGCGAAGCGGGCGGGTTACCGCGCGATCTACCTGTCGGGCGGGGGTGTGGCTGCGGGGTCGCTCGGGCTGCCCGATCTGGGCATCAACACGCTCGACGATGTGCTGACCGACGTGCGCCGCATCACCGATGTCTGCGATCTGCCGCTGCTGGTCGATGTCGACACGGGATTC
>SCQX01000270.1 GCA_004298545.1 Candidimonas sp.
ATGACTCCGGCGTCGCTGGCCTTGGGCGCACTGGCGGCGGCGACAGGTGCCACAGGCGTGACCGGTAGAGGTACCGGCTCTTGTGGCGCGGCGCGAGTGGGCGCCGGCGCGGCGCCGCTCAAACGCAGCGTGGTACCGATCTTGAGCTGCTTCGGATCAGTGATTCCGTTCAGGCGCTCGAGTTCGGCAACCTCGATGTTGTGTTCGCTTGCGATCTTATACAGCGTATCGCCCGGTTTGACGACATAGGTTCCGCCCGAACCGGGTTCAGGCGCACTGGCAACGCCCGCCATGTTGGTTATGGGTGCCCGGGTGCTGCGTGACGCGCAGCCCGCAAGCAGCGTTGCAACCGCCAGCAGCGCCAACAGCAGACGCATCGGACGATCGACGCTCGGCAGAACGAAATTCCGGGATCCACCCGCGTGCATAGAGATCTCCTAACTAGGGTTGTGTGCCAGACCGCAGCGGCACGAAACGGACCGCGTCGAGCTCCTCGCGGTACCACGAGGCGGGGCCGACCCGTTCCACAAGAATCAGGCGCTGCATCGACGCCTCGCCCAGGGGCGCGATCAGGCGCCCCCCCGCGGCAAGCTGATCCAGCAGCGGCTGCGGTATTTCGACACCCGCGGCCGCCACCACGATGGCATCGAATGGCGCCACACCCGGCAGCCCCTTCAGACCGTCGCCAAAGGACAGGCGAACCCGGTTGATCAGTTTCAGCGCCCGCAGGTGGCTGCGCGCAAGCTCGTAGAGCGCACGCACCCGTTCGATACTGTGGACTTCGCTGGCGATCTGCGCCAGTATCGCCGCTTGATAGCCGCAGCCGGTACCGATTTCAAGCACCTTGCCCAGGTCGCGATTCTGACTGACGACGGAGATCATGCGGGCCACGACCCACGGCTGGGAGATGGTCTGCCCATAGCCTATGGGCAGGGCGGCGTCTTCGTAGGCGCGGCTGGCCAGCCCCTCGTCGACGAACAGATGCCGCGGGACCGCAAGCAGCGCCGCCAGCACACGCTCGTCGTGGATGCCCTGCTCGCGCAGGCGGGCGACCATCGTGGCGCGCGAGCGTTCGGAGTTCAAACCCAAATTGGTCATCGTCGAGGCCTCGGTGCCGCGCCGGGACAGCGGCGCCGGCCGGTACGGCGGCAAAACGCGCGTATTGCTGTTGGACGCGGAAAACCCGTGGCCCAGGCGCGAGCGACCAAACCGGTTGGTCGTTCCTCTGGCAAAGGCCGGCGGCATCACGGGTTTACGCATAACGAATCCACCCACCCCGACATGCTGTGCACCTGATCATGATGGGTCAGATCCAGCTGTAGCGGCGTGATCGACACCACATGCTGCTGTATCGCGCCGAAATCGGTGTCGACCCCCGAATCGGCCACACCACCCACCGGGCCGATCCAGTATACGGTCTCGCCATAGGGTGTACTGCTTTTCACGACCGGCTCCGACGAATGACGCTTGCCCAGCCGGGTCACCCGCATTCCCCGAAGTGTACCCTCCGCAATCGACGGAATATTCACGTTGAGCAGCGATACATGGTCGAGCGGACGGGAAAGCTGTTGCTCGACGATGCGGCGCGCCACACTGGCTGCGGTGTCCAGATGTTCCCAGCGCTTGTTCGTCAGTGAAAACGCGATGGACGGTATGCCAAATAGAAAACCTTCGGTGGCGGCGGCCACCGTGCCCGAATACAGGGTGTCGTCGCCCATATTGGCGCCATTGTTGATGCCGGACACGACCAGATCGGGACGAAAATCAAGCAAGCCCGTCAGAGCGATATGAACGCAATCGGATGGGGTTCCGTTCACGTAGCGAAAGCCGTTGGCGGCCTGCCGCACGGATAGTGGGCGATTGAGCGTCAATGAGTTCGACGCGCCGCTGCAGTTGGTTTCGGGCGCAACCACGACGAGTTCGGCCAGGCCGCTCAAGGCACGGACCAGCGCCTCCAGGCCCAAGGCGGTGTAACCGTCATCGTTCGACACCAATACGCGCATCACGCCGTCCGTCCGCTGATTCAACCGTAGCGATTGTACCCGGTCGATGTCGGGAATTGGCCGAGGACACGGTAGAATCGGCGCTAGCCGCCGCATCGCCTCACGGGTCGCGGTCCACCGCTTCGGGAGTGCAATCCGTCATGTCGCCAGTCGTCACCTATTCTCTGAGCCTCTTCTGCGTCGCGATCGCGTACGTGCTGGGGTCCATCTCGTTCGCAGTCGTCGTCAGCCGGGCCATGGGTCTGCGCGATCCACGCACTTTCGGATCGGGCAACCCCGGCGCCACCAACGTATTGCGCACCGGCAACAAGACGGCGGCGGCGCTGACACTGCTCGGCGACGCCGGCAAGGGCTATGTTGCCGTGTGGCTCGCGCATGGTCTGGCGGTTCATTTCGCATTATCCGACCTGATTGTCGCCGCCAGCGCCGTTGCCGTGTTTCTCGGCCACGTCTATCCGCTATTCCTGCATTTCAAGGGCGGCAAGGGGGTGGCAACGGCTCTTGGCGTGCTTGCCGCTCTGCAGCCATGGCTGGCCGCAGCTGCCGCGGCGACCTGGCTGGCTGTGGCCACCACCAGCCGGTATTCGTCGCTGGCGGCAGTGGTGGCGGCCGTATCCGCCCCAATTTATTATTGGCTTGGCAGTGGTGCCCTGTGGGCGTTCAGCGCAAGGCTGTGCATCGCCATCGCCCTCATCGCCGCCCTGCTCATCGAGCGCCACCACGCCAATATCGGCCGGCTTCTGACCGGCCAGGAGAGCCGTATCGGCTCCCGCAAGAACGGCAATCCACAAGGTTGATGCGCCGTCGTTCACGCGGGCGCCATTCGGCCGATTCGCCTACCCGCCGTCGGCGCCCATGGACACCAGATCCCAGCGTGGGTGAACGGTAAAGGCATGGGCGCCCTCGGACAAATCCGCCAGCCCCATCACGATGCGTTGCGCCGCCGCGAAAGCAATCATTGCACCGTTGTCGGTGCACAGAGCAAGCGGTGGAAAGTAAACGTCGCCGCCACGCGCCGCGACGCTCGCCGTCAGGCGGTCACGCAAATGCCGGTTCGCCCCGACACCGCCCGCCACCACCAGGCGGTTCAGCCCCGTATCACACAGCGCCCGCAGCGATTTCGCCATCAGCACGTCGACAATGGCCTCCTGCGCGGCCGCGGCCAGGTCGGCACGCAGCGCCGCGACGTCGCCCCCCCGTTCTTCGATCTTCTTCAACTGTGTCAGCACGGCCGTCTTCAACCCGCTGAAACTGAAATCGAGGTCATGGCTATGCAGCATCGGCCGCGGCAATTCGAAACGTCGCGCGCAGCCATCGAGTGCCAGTTTCGACAACGCGGGGCCGCCAGGATAGCCCAGGCCAAGCAGTTTGGCGATCTTGTCGAACGCCTCGCCAGCGGCGTCGTCCAGCGTTTCACCCAGCATCTGGTAGCGCCCCACGCCATCGACGCGCATCAACTGCGTATGCCCGCCCGACACCAGCAGCGCGACGAATGGAAACGCCGGGGCCGGATCGGCCAGCAACGGCGAAAGCAGGTGACCCTCGAGGTGATGAATGGGAATGGCGGGCAGACGCAACGCCCACGCCAGCGACTCGGCCACGCCGGCGCCCACCAGAAGGGCGCCGGCCAAGCCCGGGCCCGCGGTGTACGCCACCGCGCCCACATCCGAGAACGTCAGATTGGCGTCGCGCAGCACCGCGCGCGTCAGAGGCACGACGCGCCGCACGTGATCACGCGATGCCAGTTCAGGCACCACGCCGCCATAGTGGCGGTGCATGGCAATCTGACTGTGCAGCGCATGCGCGAGCAGGCCGCGCTCGGTGCTGACCGCCGCAACGCCGGTCTCGTCGCACGAGCTTTCAAAACCCAGAACGATCATGGCCCCAAGTGTACAACCTGGGGAC
>SCQX01000271.1 GCA_004298545.1 Candidimonas sp.
TTGCAGCGCTTCGCTGTGCTGGCGCTGCTCGGTCACGTCGTGAATCAGCGCCAGCATTGCTTCCTGCCCCATGAAGTGCAGCGGGAAATAGGCGGCTTCCACGAGTATGTCTTCGTGATTCTTTTTGCGGTGAGTCTGGGCGATGAGGTTCGGTATGGCCGCGCTGCCGTTGATGGGTGAGCCGCCGGGCGGCGGGCTGGAGTCCATGACGAGCGTCGAGAGGCGCATGTGCAGGAATTCCGCGTGGCTGTAGCCGTAGTGTTCGATGGCCTGGTTGTTTGCCGCGATGACACGTAACGTATCTATGTTATATATCCACATCGGGTGGGGGTTGGTTTCGAAGAGCAGCCGGTACTCGGACTCGGACTGGATCAGCGCCCTGGCGGTCCGGTCGCGGTCGATTGCCAGCGCGGCAAGGTCGGCAACGACCCGCCCGTGTTCCGATTCATCCTCGGTTGGACTGTGGGGGTGCGGGTAGTAGAACGCCAACGCGCCCAACGGCGTGGCGTCGGACGAATCGATGGACAGAGTCCACCGCGCTTCCAGGGGAAGGTCGTCGTTCGCGGCGTCTGTGTCGTTCGCACCATGTGCGTCGTTCGCGCCTTTCGGGCGATCAGGGCGATCAGGGTTTCGCAGGGGGGGCAGCGCGGCAACGTCAAGCCCGATGAGTTCTTCGGGCCAGCCCGCGGGAGGGTTCACGGTGAGGCACTGGGAAATCCTGCGCGTTCCCGGGCGCAACAGCACGATGGCCGCGACGCTCGTGGCAATATGCTCTTGCGCGAATGCGACAAGTTTCAACAACGTCTCGTCGAGTGGCTGGTTGCGCGCCACGCGCTGCAGGATGGTGTTTCGTTCTGCTTGTTTGCGCACCGCGGTCTCCCACTGCTGCTCGCGGAACTGGAGCGCTTCGGACATTTTGTCGAATTGCTCGGCGATTTCGGTGAATTCACGGCCCGTGACTTTGCCGGTGAGGCGGCCGGTGAAGTCTTGCCCGCGAAGCCGCTTCGCGGCAAGGACCAGGCATTTCACGTCGCGCCCGATGAGTGCCTGGGTGCATTTCCACCCAGCCACCAGGGCCAGCAGGCTGAGCACCAGCAAGATGCCGATGCCCGCCCAGAATTCGCGGTCCACGGCCGACATCAACGGCATCGCGGGATATTCGTACAGAATCGACAGGGCCGATGGATCGCTGGTGGTGCCGGCCTGGGCGCGCGCAATGAACCATTTCGTGTCTGGCCGGTCGTCGGTGCGCGCGGATTTCGTCGCCGCAGCGTCGAACGACGCAACGGTGCCTGCAAGTTTCTCGCCCGGCGCCAGCCCCCTTTCACTGCTGAACAGAATCGTGTCGTTGCGGTCGACTATGGTCAGATGCGCGTCTTTGTTGATCCGCACATTGTGCTCCGCGCGCGCCAGCTCGCGCAGGTCGAGTGCGGCGAACAGCACCACGCCGGACCCGCCATCGCGCATTTCTATTGCCGATGCGATGGCCAGCGTCGGCAGATTCGAGATGCGGCCTTTCAGATAGTCGCTGACGATGAAGCCACGATTGTTCAACGCGCGATGGAAATAGGGTCGGTCCGACAGATTCATCCGCGTGATGCTGTCGGGCTGTTTGGCCGAGCAGAGAATGCGGCCGTCGGCACCGATGACGCCAAGGTTGACGTAGGGGGAGCGTGTGGTGACCAGCTGCGCGAAGTAGCGATTGCAACCAGGCCAGTCGCGGTCCTGCACGACCCGCGTGGCCGCGATGGTCGCCAATGCTTGCTCGTACCCTTCGAGCAGCCGGTTTTCGTGCTGCGCGACCAGGTCCACGTAGCTTTGCGTTGAGCGGCGCGTAACGTTGACGATCTCGTTTCGTTCGTGATAGGCGTAAACGCACAACCCGGCGAAGATCGGTATGATGGCGATGCTCAGCACTAGGAACATGCGCGCGTGGAAGCCGCTCGCGAATCTCGAAAGAAGCCGCATTCGCTGTCTCCGGAAGGGCACCTTTATGAGAGAGTCCCCGGTGGCCGTATTGTAAAGAATCAGGCCCCGTGCGCGCCACAGAGCGGTGCCTGTCGATGTGTGGAGTGGGCATTTTTTGCGCGATCTATGGCGGCCGCTTGATTCTTATCGAGTTTTTGCACAAACTCCTAGGTTATCCGTAGGGTTATCCACCGGTGTCGGGGATAACTTCATACGTTAGTACTAGTTCAAACAACGGAGACCCGCCATGCAACAGTTATTGGATCGAGTGGCGTCGCTGACGCCGCTGGCCGTGGAGTTCGGTGTCAACGCGGCCATTGCGCTGGCCATTCTGGTCGTGGGGTGGGTGGCCTCCGATCTTGCCGGGCGGGCGGTGCGCAAAGCGGCGGCACATTCGTCGCGCATCGATCCCACCGTGGTGCCGATGGCGCACTCGATCGTGGTATGGTCGGTGCGCGTTTTCGTTCTGGTTGCCGTGTTGGCGCGATTCGGCGTGCAGACCGCCAGCATCATTGCGGTGCTGGGCGCGGCTGGCCTGGCGATTGGTCTTGCGCTGCAGGGAACCTTGCAGAATATCGCCGCCGGCATCATGCTGCTGGCACTGAGGCCGCTGCGCGCGGGTGAATATGTTTCCATCATCGGCAAGGCCGACGGCACGGTCGACGAGGTGGGCCTGTTCCTCAGCCGTCTGACGCAGGTCGACGGTACGCATATCACGCTGCCCAACAGTGCGGTGTGGGGCAACCCCATCGTCAACTACAGCCGCAATGAAACGCGTCGCCTCGATTTCCAGATCGGCGTGCGCTACGGTGACGACCTCGAGCTTGCCCTGTCCGAGCTGCGCCAGTTGATCGAGCCGCACGCGCTCGCACTCAAAGATCCGGCACCACAGGTCATGGTGACCGAGTATCACGACAACGTCATCATGGTGAATGTGCGCGCCTGGGCGCAGGCCGGCAACTATTGGGACTTGCGGTTCGATTTGTACCGGCGCGCGCCCGAGGTTCTGGGGCGTGTCGGCCTGCGGCTGCCCATTCCCGTGCGCGAGATTCAGGCCG
>SCQX01000272.1 GCA_004298545.1 Candidimonas sp.
ATCGGTTCATCGTTTTTCGGGAGTGCTTGCACATGTGTGGCATTGTTGGCGCCGTGGCGCGGCGTGATGTCGTCCCGCTTCTGCTGGAAGGGCTCAAGCGTCTTGAATACCGCGGCTACGATTCCTGCGGTGTCGCCGTTCATGCCGACGGCCACCTGCGCCGCGCGCGCAGCACACAGCGAGTCGCGGAACTGCGGGCGCAGGTGGCGCGCGAGGATTTGCATGGCTTCACCGGGATTGCCCACACCCGCTGGGCAACGCACGGCGCGCCGGCCACCTGCAATGCCCATCCGCATTTCTCCGGGCGCGGCAAGGGTGAGCCGCGCATCGCCCTGGTGCACAACGGCATCATCGAGAACTACGACGAACTGCGCACCGAACTGCAGCAGGCCGGCTATGTGTTCGAGAGCCAGACCGACACGGAAGTCATTGCACACCTCATCAATCATCTTTACGTGGATGATCTTTTCCAGGCGGTGCGGCAGGCCACGCGCCGCCTGGTTGGCGCCTACGCCATCGCCGTGTTCTGCCGCGAAGAGCCGCACCGCGTAGTTGGCGCGCGTCAGGGCTCGCCGCTGGTGGTCGGTTGCGGCGCTGGCGAGAACTTCCTGGCGTCCGACGCCCTGGCGCTGGCGGGCACGACCGACCAGATCATGTACCTGGAAGATGGCGATGTCGTCGACCTGCAGCTGGCGCGCGTATGGGTGGTGGACAGCCGCGGCGAGCCGGTGGATCGCCCGGTGCACACCGTGCACATCCATGCCGCGGCGGCCGATCTGGGCCCGTATCGGCATTACATGCAAAAGGAAATCTTCGAGCAGCCGCGCGCCGTGTCCGATACGCTGCGCGGCATTCAGAGCGTCACTCCCGAGTTGTTCGGCGACGCGGCCTACAAGATCTTCAAGGAAATCGACAACGTTCTGATCCTGGCCTGCGGAACCAGCTACTACGCCGGCCTGACCGCGCGCTACTGGATCGAATCGCTGGCCAAGATTCCCGTCAATGTCGAGATTGCCAGCGAATACCGCTATCGCGACAGCGTGCCCAACCCGCGCACGCTGGTCGTCACCGTGTCCCAATCGGGGGAAACCGCCGACACGCTGGCCGCCCTCAAGCACGCGCGCGGCCTGGGCATGACGCACACGCTGACCGTCTGCAACGTCGCGACCAGCGCCATGGTGCGCGAGTGCCAGCTGGCCTACATCACCCGCGCCGGTGTGGAAATCGGCGTGGCGTCCACCAAGGCGTTCACCACGCAGCTGACGGCGCTGTTCCTGCTGACGCTGGCGCTGGCGCAAATCAAAGGCCGCCTCACCGACGAACAAGAGGCCGAGCATCTCAAGGCCCTGCGCCACCTGCCAGTGGCGATCAGCGCCGTGCTGGCGCTCGAGCCGCAGATCATGGCCTGGGCCGACCGCTTCGCCAGCAAAGAAAACGCCTTGTTCCTCGGGCGCGGCCTGCATTACCCCATCGCGTTGGAAGGCGCGCTCAAGCTGAAGGAAATCAGCTACATCCATGCCGAAGCCTACCCGGCTGGCGAACTCAAGCACGGCCCGCTGGCGCTGGTGACCGATCAAATCCCGGTGGTCACCATCGCCCCGCGCGACGAACTGCTGGAGAAGCTGAAGTCCAACATGCAGGAAGTCCACGCCCGTGGCGGCGAGCTATACGTCTTTGCCGATGCCGACACGCGCATCGGCAACAGCGATGGCATCCACGTCATCCGCATGCCCGAACACTACGGGAAGCTGTCCCCCATCCTGCACACCATCCCGCTGCAACTGCTTGCGTACCACACGGCGTGCGTAAGGGGCACCGACGTGGACAAGCCGCGGAATCTGGCGAAGAGCGTGACGGTGGAGTGAGGGGGGTGACCGCCAAACCGGCGCT
>SCQX01000273.1 GCA_004298545.1 Candidimonas sp.
GTGTGCTGCCCGACGACCCGGCCACACTGCCGACGAGCGCCAGTCCGGCGCTTGTCGGCGTCACGTCGGTCAACGACTGGTGGCCGCAAGACATCGAGACTCGCCCGTGGCGACGCCTGATCAACGAACTGCAAATGCTGTGGTTCGACCATCCGGTCAACCGTCAACGGGCGCGGCACGGGCTGCCGGAGATCAACAGCCTGTGGGTCTTTGGCGGCGCAAGTGGCAATCAGTTCCACGCCGCGGGCCGCGCGGCGCAGCCAGAAATTCGCGAAGACCTGATCGGGCCGTCCATACGCCACGACTGGAGCGGCTGGCTGAGCGCGCTGGAAGGCCTGGAACGCGCGCTATTCGCGCCGCTGGCGCGCGCGGGGTCGCCCCCGAACCTGATTCTGACCGGACGCGAACGCTATGTCGAATTGCAACCGCGGCTGCTTGGCGGGCTGCGGTACCGGCTTCCAGGCGGCCACAACCGATGGAGGATCTGGTGGTCACCCCAAGACTGAACGAACGGCGCGCGCGGCCCGAGGTGGCGCGCGCGCTGGAAGCAGCCGGAATACACCCGCTGCTGGCGCGCCTGTGGGCGGCGCGGGGCGTCACTGAATCGACCCACACCCGCTTGAACTGGCCGGCACTGATCCCTCCGGGCAATCTCACGCACTGCGGCCAGGCCGCGCGCCTGCTGGCCGATGCCATTGCCGAACACAAACGCCTGCTGATCGTGGCCGACTACGACTGCGACGGGGCCACGGCCTGCGCGGTGGGGCTGCGCGGCCTGCGCGCCATGGGCGCCAGCGTCGACTTCCTGGTGCCCAATCGCTTCGAAACCGGCTACGGGCTTTCGCCCGCCGTGGTGGCGCAGGCGGTGCGACACCCGGCGGGGCGGCCCGACATCATCATCACCGTGGACAACGGCATCGCCAGCATCGACGGCGTAGCGGCCGCGCAGGCCGCCGGCATGGCGGTAATCGTCACAGACCACCACCTGCCGGGCAGCGCGCTGCCACAGGCCCTGGCCATCGTGAACCCCAACCAGCCCGGCTGCGCCTTCGCCTCGAAGAATCTGGCGGGCGTGGGGGTCATCTTTTACCTGATGCTGGCGCTGCGCGCGGAACTGCGCCAGCGCGGCGCCTTCACGCCCGACGGCGGTCCCCGCCTGGACGCCCTGGCCGACCTGGTCGCACTGGGCACGGTGGCCGACGTGGTGCGCCTCGACGCCAACAACCGCCTGCTCGTCACTCAGGGCCTGCGCAAGATTCGCAGTGGAAAAATGCAACCGGGCGTGCGCGCCCTGTTCGCGGTGGCGGGGCGCGAACCACGGGAGGCCACCACGTTCGACCTGGGTTTCGCGCTGGGCCCCCGCATCAACGCCGCCGGCCGGCTGGCGGACATGAGCATCGGCATCAACTGCCTGACCACCAGCGACGACGGCCTGGCCCTGCAGCTGGCGCGCGAACTGGACGCCATGAACCACGAACGGCGGGCCATCGAATCGACCATGCGCGAAGAGGCGCTGGCGGCCATGGAAGCCTCGCAGCCCGAAGTCGGCGCGACGGTGTGCGTCTATCACGCCGATTGGCATCAGGGCGTCATCGGCCTGGTGGCCTCGCGCCTCAAAGAGGCCTACTGGCGCCCGACGCTTGCCTTCGCACGCAGCGGCGAGGGCGAACTGCGCGGCTCGGGACGCTCCATCCCCGACATCCACCTGCGCGACGCGCTCGATCTGGTTTCGAAGCGCCTTCCGGGCGCCATCCTGAAGTTCGGCGGCCACGCCATGGCCGCCGGCCTCACACTGAAGGAATCCGCCTATCACGATTTCGTGAGCAGCTTCGATTCCGCCGTGCGCGAGCTGAGCGGACGCGCATCGTTCGACCCGGTGATCGAGACCGACGGCTCATTGGAGTCGGGCTACGCCAATGCGGAGGTGGCGGGCCTGCTGCTGCGCCAGGTCTGGGGATCGGGTTTCCCGGCGCCAGTATTCCACGATACGTTTCGCGTCAGCCGCCAGCGCCTGCTCAAAGACAAGCATCTGAAGCTGACGCTGGAACGCGATCGCCAACAGTTCGATGCCATCTGGTTCGGCCGCGCCGAGCTGCTGCCCGACACGGTGGACGCCGCCTACCGGCTCGACCGCAATGATTGGAATGGCATCGTCAATGCCCAACTGGTGATCGAATACGCTTGCGCCGCGTGACCGGGCGATCGGGCATGGCGGCCCAGGTTTCCGTTCCCGACGGCGGGCGGTCTCGCGTCGCGCACCTCGATGACCAGGCGCGGCGGCCTCATTCGGGCGCCAGCGGAGCGGCCGCGACCGCCGCCAGCACCGGGGGCGACGACTGGGCGAGCAGCATGGTGGTTGGGCTGGACAACGCCAGCCCCGCCTCGCGCAGGCGCTTGAGAATGTCGAACAGCAGATCACTGCGTACGCTCGCGGCAAGACGCGGCGACCCCACATAGCCGGTTGCAATGAACAGCAGACCACTGGCGTCGATGCCATCGAGCAGCACGCTTGGCGCGGGTTCGTCCAGCACCCCGGAATGTTCGCAGAACGCGCCGAGTATGAGGTCGCGCGCCTGATCGGGATCCGTGGCAACGGGCATGGGAACCCGAATCTGCACCCGCCCCATCGGGTTGGCGCGGGTAACGTTGCGCACTACCTTGGTGATGAATTCCGAATTCGGCACGACCACGGTGGAGCGATCCCACATCTGGATCTCGGTGGCGCGCACGCTGATGCGGCGGATGTCGCCCTCCACGTCGTCGAGCGACACCCAGTCGCCCACCTTGACAGGCCGCTCCGCCAACAGAATCAGCCCGGAGACGAAATTCTGCACGACGGCCTGCAGCCCGAAACCGATACCCACCGACAACGCGCTGGCGATCCACGCCACCCGCTCCAGACCGATGCCCGCCACTGACAGCGACAGAGCCACGACAAGGACATAGCCGGCGTAGCCGAACAGCGTCGCGGATGATGTCCGCATGCCCGAATCCATGCCGGTCGTCGGCAGGTAGCTGTCCAGCAGCCACTGTCGCAGAATCTTCAGGCCGGCAAAGCCGAAAACCAGCAGCAGTACCGCCAGCAGCACCGCGGTGGGACGAATTCGCGCTTCGCCGATGGAAATGCCGGTATACAGCTGCTGGAAGCGCGCAATCCACTCGGACGGCCCTTCGCCAAGCGGGATCGCCAGCAGCATGAGGGCGAACAGAATGACGACCAGCCGCCCCAGGCCCGACAGCAGCACGAGTGCCTGGCAACGCGCCCCCAGCAGCGCCTGCGACCCTCCCGCTTCGCCGGCGCGTTTGGTCACGGCCAGCAAACTATTGCACCCGTCGCCGATGAGCACCGTCAGCAGATAGGTGGAACTCAACACGGTGGCGACCCACACCACCTGCCGCGCGAGGAAGCTGCCAAGCGCAACGTACCCCACCAGGATGGACGTGACACTGAATGCCAACGTCACCCACGCCAGGCTCAGCAACGCGACCAGCCACAGCGGGCGAACGGGCAAACCATGGTTTTCGACGTCGCGCAGGGCGGCGCGGTGCAACTTGCGCACGCGCGCCAAGCCATTGGCCAGAACGAGGCCGATCAACAACCCATTGGTGCAGTCGAGCACGACCGTCACGCTCAGGCCGGCATTGACGTCGGCGGCCAAATGCTGGGCGAGCAGGCCGACGACGATGATCACGGCGACGATCAGCGGATGCCAGCGCAGCCCCCGCGCGGTCGCATCATCCACCTTCGGCAGCCGCCACGACGGGCGCTCGGCGGCCAGCAACGCATGCCCCAGCCCCGCGACCACGCCACCGAAGAGAACCAGACCAACCATCCGCCCCAGCAACTCATCCATCGTGTCGGACAAATCACCAGGCCAGCTCAGGCCAACGCGCAACAACCAGGCAATGAGCCCCGGCACCGCGACGGCAAGCAGCACTTGCGCCACCGCATACA
Source organism: Candidimonas sp. (assembly GCA_004298545.1). GTDB lineage: Bacteria > Pseudomonadota > Gammaproteobacteria > Burkholderiales > Burkholderiaceae_B > SCQX01. The sequence goes on from SCQX01000273.1 coordinate 3,956, forward strand.
GTGAGCGCCGCAAGCGCCCGCGGGGCACCCGGGTCGTGGTCAACCGCCTGAGCGTGCGGCCGACGGCCAGGCGCAGTGCAATGATGACCAGTATGACGAACGACAGACCCGCGACGACCTGCCCCGGGATGGCAAGAAACAGCCGGCTGGCCTCGGCAGCCAGAGGCGCGACACGACGCGAATCACGCGGCCATTCGGTCACGAGACCAGACCAGAAGCGCCGGCCGAGGACGGAGTCGGTGCGCTCGCCCAGGCGCGCCTGGAACTGCGAGCGGCGCGACGTCTGAATCTGTTCCATCGCCTGCCCCGCTTCAACCGAGATCAGGCGCGCCAGCTTTGTTTGCGAATCGAGCCGGCCACTGGATCGAATGAGCTGGGCGCGTTGCGCCGCGACATCGGCCGCCTCGGGCGCGCCGACCGGCGGGGGTCCCAGTTCGGCCAAGCGCGCTTTGACGCCGGCCAGTTGGGGGTCGAGTTGCGCAACGGCGGCTTCTGCCTGAGTCTGTGCGTCTTGCGCGTCGGCGCGCAATTCGACGAGTTCCGCATCACCGACCGCGCCGCGCAACCCGCGCTGAACCCTGTCTATTTGCGCCCGTGCCCGATTCAACGTGACGTCGACGTTTATGGGAGGCGCCACGGTGGTTGCCGCGCCGCCGCTCTGAGACCACGCGGGCGCGGCCAGGCCAGCCAGAATGCCAAGGAAAACCATGCTTGCCCGCCAACCTGTCAGCCACCGTGCGTGGCCCATCACTTGCCGGACAAGCGACATCAGCTTCATAGTCTTGCGTTACCGTTGAGGTCGCCTATTTTATGCCGCAGATGTCGTTAAAACGACGGTTTGAATGAAACTGAAATAACTCTCGCATGTCGGATACGCCACCCTCACAGGCCCGATACACGGCGAACGCGCCGCGACGGGTGGCGCGCTGGCGACCGCACGGGCAGAGTCGCCAGCAGCAGACCCGCCAGGGCAATGGCGAACGCCACCGCCTGCATGCCAGAAAACGGCTCGCCCAGCGCCACGACGCCAACGACGGCGGCACTGATGGGCAGCAGCACGGTGAAGACCCCCGCGCGGGATGCGGGCACAGACTTGAGGCCCGTCATCCACAGCCATACCGTCCACACGCTGGCCGCCAGGCCATAGAAAAGCAGCAATAGCCAGATGACCGCGGACACGCCGGTGAAATCGAAATGCAACGCGAGATAGAGTCCCATTGGCGTCATCAGCGCGAACCCCCAGGCATTGATGATGGCGCTGATGCGCTTGGGGCTGAGCACGCGGGTCAAGGTCTTGCCGATGACGGCGTACGATCCCTCGCACAACACGGAACAAAAGACGAACAGGTCGCCCAGCCAGGCACTGCCCGACGCAGCCCCTTCCGGACCGGGCACGCGTGTCAGCGCCAGCATGCCGATGCCCACGACACCGCACACGATCGCCGCCAGCACGCGGCGGCTGATCCGTTCCTTCAGGAATATCCAGCCCATGACGGCAACCACCGCCGGAATGGCGGACATGATGATCCCCGCCGATACGGCCCCGGTCATCTTGACGCCGTAGATCATGAAAATGGTGAACAGGAAATTTCCCAGGAACGATTCGAGGAACACCAGGAAGCGTGTCCGCCCCGACATCGGCGGCTCCGCCCCCGGCTTGCGCCACCAGCGCAGCATGGCCACGCCGCCGATGCCAAACCGCAGCCAGGCCACCAGGAAGACCGGCATGGCCATCGCCAGCGGTTTGGCGAACGCCACGTACGTGCCCACCAGCGACATGCTCAGAGCCAGGCAGCCATAGGCCAGCAGACGGTTGAGACTCGAATTCGAATTCATGGACACGCAACCACGGGGGAAACGCCGCGCCGCACCCGCCAGTCGGGCGCTCTCGCCAGCATTCTAAGCCGGGCGGGCGGGCAGCGGCGGCGGCGCGGAAAGGTTCCTCGCCAAATCGCCCGGCGCGCCGGGGTAAAATTCCCGCAACGAACGAAAGACCACCCAGTCACCGGAACCCACATGGAAGCTGAACGACAGAATCAACTGGCCAATCGCCTGGCCGACTACGCGCAACGCGAATCGGCCTTACGGGGGTATCTTTGACTACGACGCCAAATTCGAACGCCTGGCGGTCGTCAACGCGGAACTCGAGTCGGCGAACATCTGGGACGACCCCCGGCGCGCCCAGGATCTGGGCCGCGAAAAGAAAAGCCTCGAAACCGTCGTACTGACCCTCTCCTCGTTGGGAAAGGGGCTGGCGGATGCGGGCGAACTCTTCGAGCTGGCAAGCGCCGACGCGGACGACGCCACGCTGCGGGCCATCGAGGGTGATTGCGACGCGATGGGTCGAGAGATCGAAAGACTCGAGTTTCGCCGCATGTTCTCGAATCCGGCCGACCCGCTGAACTGCTTTCTCGACATTCAGGCGGGCGCGGGCGGCACCGAGGCCCAGGACTGGGCGGCCATGCTGCTGCGCCAGTACCTGCACTATTGCGAGCACAAGGGATTCAAGGCCGAAATCCTGGAAGAGTCCGAGGGCGAAGTGGCCGGCATCAAATCGGCCACCATCAAAGTGGAAGGCGATCATGCCTTCGGCTACCTGCGTACCGAATCGGGCGTGCACCGGCTCGTGCGCAAGAGCCCGTTCGACTCGGCCAACGGGCGCCATACGTCATTCGCCAGCGTGTTCGTCTACCCCGAGGTCGACGACTCCATCCACATCGACATCAACCCAGGCGACCTGCGCATCGACACCTACCGCGCAAGCGGCGCGGGCGGCCAGCACATCAACAAGACGGACTCGGCCGTGCGCATCACCCATCTGCCCAGCGGAATAGTCGTGCAATGTCAGAACGACCGTTCGCAACACCGCAACCGCGCCGAAGCCATGCAAATGCTGAAATCGCGGCTGTACGAGCTCGAGCTGCGCGAACGCATGGCAGAGCAGCAAAAGCTCGAGGAAACCAAGTCCGACGTGGGGTGGGGCCATCAAATCCGATCATACGTGCTGGATCAAAGCCGCATCAAAGACCTGCGCACGAACGTCGAAACCTCCAATACCCAGAAGGT
>SCQX01000274.1 GCA_004298545.1 Candidimonas sp.
GTTGATGTGGGCTTGGGCACGGAGGAGGATTTCCGGGCCGCCGCAGGCAGCCTCGCGGGCGCGGTGGCGCTCGTTCGGCATGAGTACCCGTTCAGTTCCACCCACTTCCACCGTCGCCGAAAGTATCTGCTCGCGGTTGAGGCGGGGTGTTCCGCATTCATCATCGCCAACAACATCCCGGGTATCGGGCCGGTGGCGGGTGGCTGTGGTACGCGAGGCGAGATTCCCGCAGTGGGGGTGAGTCATGAGGCCGGTCTTGCGTTGGCGCGCGCCGCGCGCGGCCGTAACCCCAAGGTGGTGCTGACTGCCGTGTCGGAAGAAACCACATGGCGAACAGCCAATCTCATCCTGGACATTCCCGGGGCCACGGGTAAAAGCGTGCTCATCGGGGCGCACCTGGACGGGCACGTGCTGGCGCAGTCGGCCATGGACAACGCCACCGGCGTGGTTGCCTCCATGGCTATCGCGGAAGGCTTCAGCCGGCACGTCGAGAAAACGGGGCACGGCCTGCGCCTTGCCATCTTCAATGTCGAGGAATGGGGCCTCGAGGGATCCAGGCACTACCTGGAGTCGCTTGGAGAGGGGCGGGAGTCGGTGCCCATTCTGGCGGTGATACTCGACAGCATCACTGGTTTCCCGCGCCTCTCGGCGTTGACCGCCGGGAACGCCGCGGTGGAAAGCTTGTGTGTGCGCTGCGAGGAGGAAACGCGTGTCGGTATCGATATCGTGCGGCCGCTCACGAGGAATTCCGATCACTACAACTTTCAGTCCCGCGGTATTCCCGCACTGAGGCTCATTGCCGGCTACGGAGAGCACAGCTCGCTCACCCGCTACCTTCTTACGCCGGCCGATACCGAGGAAATCGTGGTTCCGGCTGAACTCAAGAGCGCCACGCTCACCGCCGCCAACCTGACCTACACGGCGTGTGCCCACTGGGGGTAGCCATGCATCGTGAGGGTGTTCGCCATTCATCAGCCCCGGGATCCGGGGCTGCGGTTCCCGTCACGAACGGCCTCACGCCTGCAGAATCACGCCCGCGGCAAGCAGCTTGGCAACCTCCGCTTCCCCGATGCCGAATTCGCCGAGGACTTCGCGGGTGTGTTCGCCCAGCGCCGGCGCGGGGGTTCTCACGGAATGATGCGCCGCGTCGGTCGAGAACCGCATGGGCGAGCCCACCATCGACAACTGCCCAAGCAGTGGGTGCGTGACTTGTTCCACAATGGCGGCGGCCTTGACCTGGGCCTCGGCGAATGCCTCTTCCAGGTTGTTGATGGGCCCGGCGGGAATGCCGTTTTCGATGAATAGCGGTGTCCATTCGGCGCGGTTGCGTGTGCGCAGCCTCGATTCCAGCTGCGCCTTGAGTGCCACGCGGTTGCGCATGCGTTCGGTGTTGTTGATGAAGCGCGGGTCCTTTGGGAGATCTGGCACGCCCAGCAGTTCGCACAGCCGTACCCACATCGCTTCGGTGGCGGGCGCCAGGTTCAGGGGGCCGTCGGCCGTCTGGAACGTTTCGTAGGGAGCCAGCACGGGGTGCGCATTGCCGTTCGGTTCCGGTATTTCGTGCAGGCTGAGATAGCGCTGACCTTGCACGCTGAGAAGGCTCATGAGCCCCGCCACGAGCGAGGTGTCGACGTGCTGCCCGCGGCCGGTGCTCTGGCGGCTGTTCAGCGCCGCCAGTATGGCGATCGTAAGCCACATGCCTGAGACGAGGTCGCCCAGGGGGGTGCCCACGCGTGTCGGCCCCGTTTCCGGCGTGCCGGTGAGGCTCATGAACCCGGTATAGCCTTGCGCGATCTGGTCGAACCCCGCCCAGTGGCTGGCGGGGCCGGTTCGCCCGAACCCCGAGATGGACCCCATGATGAGCGCCGGGTTCTTTGCCGACAGAACGTCGTAGGCGAGGCCCATTTGTTCCATGGTGCCGACCTTGAAGTTCTCCACGAGCACGTCGCACTTTGCCGCCAGCCGTGCCAGCAGCGCCAGCCCTTCGGGCGAGCGGAAGTTCACGGCCAAGCCCTTTTTGTTGCGGTTCGTGCTCAGATAGTAGACGCTGATCTCGCGGTCGATCGGCCCCCATTGGCGCGCCATGTCGCCACCAGGCAGGGCTTCGGCCTTGATCACTTCCGCGCCGAGATCGGCCAGCACCATTGCGCAGTAGGGGCCTGAAAGCGCGCGTGAAAGGTCGAGTACTTTAAGCCCTGAGAGCGGCAAGCTCATGATGTTTTCCCGTGAGTGTGGTGATGTGTGACGCCACCAGATTATGCCAGCCCATGCTTCGGGCGGTCCACCGCCCGGCCCACGACGCAGATTTGAAGGCTATCCGTGCACTGTTGGAAATACAGGGCTAGGACCCCCTCTGAACAAGTTGCCCGAGTCTGGCGCGTCCAGTGGGGGGATGCGACAGCCGCATGAATTTTTTCAGAGGACTACTAGGGATAACCCGTAGAATCGTGGGGCTTGTGCTGGCCAAAGACTCATATTAAATTAAAAACTATGAATTAAAAATTCAGAAGCGGGAGTGCGTGTGAATCGAATCGTGAGCGAGGTCCTGTACCAGGAAGTGGCCAGGCATCTGCGCACCATGATTCGGAACGGCGAATTGCAGGCTAGCCAACGTATCGACGAAGCGGCGTTGACGGAAATGCTGGGCATTTCGCGCACGCCATTGCGCGAAGCACTCAAGGTACTGGTGGCGGAAGGCTTGCTGCGCATTGAACCGCGCCACGGCTGCTTCGTGAACGAGCTCTCCACCCGCGACCTCAACGAAATCTTCCCGCTCATCGCCATGCTGGAAGGGCGTTGTGCCTACGAGGCGGCCCGCAAGGCCTCTGATGCCGACATACGGCGCCTGGCGCCTCTGCACCGTCGGTTGCGCGAGCTCTCGGAACGCGGCGACACCGACCAGTATTACGAGACCAACGCCAAGATACACAAGGCTATACAGACGCTGGCGGACAACCACTGGCTCTCGGGGCTGGCCGACAATCTGCGCCAGGTCATCAGTCTTTCGCGCCATCGCAGCCTGAGTTATCCGGGGCGGCTGGCCGATTCGTGCGCGGAGCACCTGGCAATCTTCGCCGCGATCAAGGCGCACGATGCCGAGCGGGCGGAATCCGTTGCGCGCGATCACTTGTTGCACCAGCTTGCCGTCCTGAACGCCATGGCCCGTCTGACGCACGGCGAGCAGTCGACGGCTGACGCGGCCGCGGTCAAGGCGCCCGCTGCAAGGCGGCGCACCCGCTCGGGCTGAGCCCGAGACGAAAGGCGCAAGGTCTTGGTCCGAGGAAAGACAATCTCGTTCAAGTCGATATAACCGGACAATCAACGGGGCCAGGAACCCCGAATCATCGTCAAAGGAGGAAGTGTGATGAGCACCAACGGTTTTACCCCAACGAAATTCAGTTCACGCCGGCGTTTCCTGAAAACCGCGGCGGGCACCGCGGCCGGAGCCATGAGCGGTTCGCTCTTCGGCCTGGGAATGAGCAGTACCGCTTTCGCGGAAACGGCCAGGCCGCCGCTGGGCACCTGGCCGAAGGGCTCGCAGGGCGACACGGTCTTCGTGGGCCTGGGCGCGCCGCTGACCGGGCCCTACTCGCCCGATGGCGTCGACCTCAAACAGGGGTATGAGCTGGCGCTCGATCAGATCAACAAGGGCGAGGGCATCGGCGCGCACTGGGACACGATGGCTGGCAAGAAGGGTGTTCTAGGCAAGAAAGTCATCTGGGATCTGGGGGATACCGAGACCGACCCGAACACTGCCGTGCAGCTGATGACGCGCTATATCCAGCAGAACAATGCCGTTCTGATCAGCGGGGGCACCAGCAGCTCGACCTCGGTGGCGCTGGCCAAACTGGGGCAGCGCGCCAAAGTGCTGTTCTTCGCGGGCGTGAGCGGCTCGAACGCGACCACCGATAAAGATTGCCAGCGCTACAGCTTCCGCTCGCAGAACCCGGCCTACATGGTTGGCGCCGCGCTGGCGCCCGTTCTTGCCGAAAAGATCGGCAAGAAGATGAAGGCGGTCTACCTCGTGCCCGACTACACCTATGGACATTCCCTGGCCGATTCGACCGCCAAGGCGACCGAAGCGGTGGGCTGGACGACCGTGCAGAAGGTGGTATGCCCGGTCGGCGCGTCCGATTACAGTCCTTATCTCATCAATATCGCCAACAGTGGCGCCGACGTTTTCGTGAATACCTGCTATAGCGGAGACTCGGTCAACTCGAGCAAGCAGGCGCAGGAATTCGGCATCCTGAAGAAAATGCGCATGGTCGTGCCCAACATCTCGCCATTTCAGGCGAAGTCGCTTGGGCCGGAGATCATGGGCGGCGTCTATGGCACGCTTCCCTTCTGGTGGAAGATGGCCGAAATGAACGAGCTCGCGAAAATCTTCGTCACGACGTACGAGCAAAGGTACGGGTCCAAGCCTCGCTGGGCGGCTCACGCGGGCTACCTGCAGATGTTCCTCTGGGCCGAGGCGGTGAACCGGGCGGGTACGTTCTATCCGCCAGAGATCATCAAGACGCTCGAAAAAGAGAAACGCATGCAGACCACACTGGGCGAATTTTATTACCGCGCCTGCGATCATCAGGGAATCCGCGGCGTGCCGGTGGTGGTGGGCAAGCGCAAGGACGAGATGAAGGGCAAGGACGATTACTACCACATCCTGCACGTCACCCCGGGGGAAAAGGTTTCGGTGCCGTGCAGCGCCCTGCAATGCAAGATGGGTTCCTACACCTGAGACTCAAGCAAAATGCCAAGCTCAGCATTACTGATCTCGCAGACGTTCAACGGACTGGTGTCGGGGTCGCTTCTGGCCCTCGCCAGCGTGGGGCTCACGATCATCCTCGGCACGCTGGGTGTGCTGAACCTCGCGCACGGCGCCCTCTTCATGGTGGGCGCGTACGTGGCGTACGTAACGCTTTCCACCACAGGCTCTTACGTGTTGGCGTTGATCGTCACGTGCGTGGCGCTGCTGATACTGGGCGCCGTACTCGAGCGGGGGCTCATCCGGTTCTTCTACCAGCGCCCCGACGAGGATCAGATATTGCTGACGTTCGGCATCGCGTTCGTCGTGGTGGAGACCGCCAGACTCATTTTCGGCGGCATTGCGAAGGTGACCCCCACGCCGGCGTGGGGCCGGGGCGTCTACGATCTTGGATTCATGATCTACCCGAAATACCGGATCATCGCCTTCGGCCTCACGATGGTCGTCCTGCTGCTGTTGTATCTGGTTCTGTACAAAACCCGGGTCGGCCTGATCGTGCGCGCCGGCATCGAGGATGACCTGATCGTGAACATTCTGGGAATCAATGTCGACAAGACCTTCCTGGCGGTGTTCGCCATTGGCACGATGTCGGCGGGTCTGGCGGGAATGATCCAGTCGCCCATCGTGCCCGCCACGCCCGACATGGGCTTTCGCGTGCTGGTCGATTCGTTCGTCGTGGTGGTGCTGGGCGGGCTGGGGTCTTTCGGCGGGGCGGTGTTCGGCGGGCTGCTCGCTGGCCTCATCATCAGCATCACGGCGGCGTTCAACCCGGGTTACTCGTACGTGGCGCTCTTCACGGCCATGGCCATCGTGTTGATCGTGCGGCCCCAGGGGCTGTTCGGCGTGGCGGGAAGGGACTAGGCGATGCAATCGAGGCAAAACTCCGCCGCGCTGGCGTTCATGCGGCCCGCGGCGCTACTGGCGTTCGTTCTGGTGGTCGCGCCGTTCGTGCTGCCCTTCATCGGGTTCAATGCCGATCTGCTCACCCGGGTTCTGATCTGGGGGTTGTTCGGTATCGGGTTCGATCTGCTGTTCGGTTTCACCGGGCTGTTGTCGTTTGGCCATGCCGTGTTCTTCGGCACGGGCGGTTTCGCATGCGCCTACCTGATCGTCAACAACGTCACGACCAATGTGTATCTTGCGATGGTGGCCGGTGTTCTGGCAACCGTTGCGGTTGCCCTGTTCCTGGGCGTATTCGCGCTGCGGCGCTCGGGCATCTATTTCGCCATGATCACCCTGGCGGCCGGCGAGGTGGCGTTCTTCCTCGATTATTCGCCGCTCAAGCCCTGGACGGGCGGCGAGGACGGGCTGCCGGGCATGGTTGGTCCGGTGATCGGCTTCGGCCAGTCGGCGTTCCATATCAATGCGGGGTGGCCGCTCTATGCGTTCGTCGCGCTCTTGTTCTGGCTCGGGTTCCTGCTGGCAAGACGCCTGTCGCGTTCGCCGGTGGGTCTGATACTCAAAGGCATTGGCAAGAACGCCCGGCGCGCGGGCGCCGTGGGCAACGACGTTGGCCGCTATAAATTGCTGGCGTTCGTGATTTCCGCCGTGTATGCGGGCCTGGCCGGCGAACTGCTGGGGATGATCCAGGGCTTCATGCCACCCGGCGCATTCGCGCTGGAAACCTCCGCCCAGATCATCATGGTGACGGTGATCGGTGGTGTCGGAACGCTGCTTGGGCCCACCGTTGGCGCCGCCGTCTGGTTCTGGCTGCGCGATACGCTGCAATACATACCCAATATCGGCGGCGCGTGGAAGCTCATTCTCGGACTGATCTTCATCGCGCTCATCGTTGGCCTGCGGCGCGGCATCTGCGGCGAAGTGCTCTACCGCATGCGGATGCGGCGCACGCGCGTCAGCGGCGCCGGGCCGGTTGGCGCGGAGGAGCCGTCCGCCAGCGCGGTCCCCCGCC
>SCQX01000275.1 GCA_004298545.1 Candidimonas sp.
TTGAGCAAGTCAAGCGGCAGCGATACACGCTCTCGCACCGCAACAGGCGCCGAGACGTGGTTCAGACCGAATGTCAGAACGTCAACAGGCATAGGACATGGCGAATAGCCCCGCGGGTGGCCGCGAAACAGCGGCCGTTCTTCCACAGGCGGGGCAACACTGGATTATAAACCCCTATGCCGCAGTCGAGCGGGCGCGAAAGGCCACCTTCCCACCGGCACGGCGGCCGTTTCAAGGCACGGTGAAACATCTCCGCGCAGGCGAATGCAGGCGGGGGTGGCGAACGGCCTGCGGGGCGCCTCGCCGGAAGCCCGCGGAATGCTTCGCCGAGAGCCCGCCACACGCGTCGCCGAAAGCAACTATCGCGAATTTCGTGTAGTATTTTGCCTTCGCGTTCACCCGCGCGGCCTGGTAGCTCAGTCGGTAGAGCAGAGGACTGAAAATCCTTGTGTCGGTGGTTCAATTCCGCCCCAGGCCACCAGTTGCATCAAGCCCAATCGTTTTCGATTGGGCTTTTTGTCATCTGGAGGGGCAGGATTGGCAGGGGTTTGCGGGTTGGACTCGCGAGCGTGGGGGTTCTGCGCGCCCCACTTTCGGCCTGGTCTGGCCTCTCTGTTCTCGGGTTTTATCTGTTTGCCTCGCGAGCGCGCGCGAGGTCGTGTCTAGGTTTTATGCAGGTTTCGGGACGGCGGGTTGGTGCTGGGCACTGGTGAGCGGGGGCGACTGGGCTGCAACACTAGTGATAGGATATCCCGATCCAAGAACAGAACAAGGATCGAGGTATGGGAGGCCACAATGAAGGTGCGCAGTTCGTCAACTGGTTCGGGCCGCTACTGGACGCGCTGCGCAAACTGGGCGGATCCGGATCGCCCGACGAGGTGGTCGAACAGATTGCTACCGACCAAGGGGTATCCGACGACACCCAAAACGAGCTGACGTCCTCTGGCCAACCCCGCTTCAAAAATCAGGTCGCCTGGGCGCGGTTCTATTTAACGAAGGAAGGGCTGCTGGGCTCCTCCAGGCGCGGGGTCTGGAGCCTGACCGAACGCGGGCGCACTACGGTGCTGACCTACGAACAAGCCCACGGCATCTTCCTTCGCTGGGTAGCGATCTTCCAGGAGCAACGACGTGCCAAAACGGCCGATGCCGTCTCGATGGAAGAACAAACCGTCGAAGAGGCCGAAACCCCAACCGGCGACTACCGAGCGGCCATTCTGGACATCATGCGCAAACTACCGCCGGTAGGGTTCGAGCGCCTGTCTCAGCGCCTGCTGCGCGAAGCGGGATTCATCCACGTCGAGGTCACCGGCCAAAGCAATGACGGCGGCATCGACGGCCATGGCATCCTACAGGTCAACCCGCTGGTGTCCTTCAAAGTGCTATTCCAATGCAAGCGATACGCCAATTCTGTCACGCCGTCCATCGTGCGAGACTTTAGAGGCGCTATGTCCGGCCGTGCCGACAAGGGCATCATCATTACCACGGGAACTTTCACTGCCGAAGCTCGTCGCGAAGCCAGCCGTGATGGCGCTCCCCCCATTGAACTGGTCGACAGCGAAAAACTCATCGACATGTTGGAGGACCTGGAGCTCGGGCTAAAGCCCGTCACCACCTACGAGGTGGACAGCGGTTTTTTTGCAGAGTTTACCCAGCAATAATGACCACTGTAGCCAATCAGGTCTGCGAGGAAAGCATCATGAAATTCGGCATGCGCAAGCCATCACTCAAACGAATGATCGCCGCCCGAACATCTCCAAAGCGGTTCATTCGCCACAACCTGGGCATCAAGGCTCCACGCGGATGGGGCTGGCTGACCAACCCCAAACGGGCGGCCTACAACCGGGTATATTCACGCACCACGTTCAGTATTTGGGATCTGCTGAAGGTATTCTTTGGGCGAAAGTAACTCACCAGTGCCTACTAACGAAACAGCCTTTAGGCCTCAGCCAATTCAAGCCTGCTGACGCCAGACAGATCCAAATGCTGCCGGGCCACCCAGAGATCATACGCATCCTGCATAGCCAGCCAGCTTTGGGCACTGCGACCCAGCGCCTTGGACAGACGCAGGGCCATGTCAGGGGTCACGCGGCTAGTACCCTTCAGCACCCGGCTGACGGTTGACGGCGCAACATCCAGACGCGATGCCAACGCCCGCGTACTGATCCCGTAAGGCGCGAGATAAACCTCGGTGATGAACTCGCCAGGATGTGGGGGGTTGTACATGTTCATCAGTGATAATCCTCATAGTCGATGACATACGCATCACCATCGACAAACTCAAACGTCACACGCCAATTTCCGTTGACAGTCACGGCCCAGCGGCCTTTCTGGTCGCCCTTGAGCGGATGCAGGCGAAAACCAGGCAAATCCATATCATCAATTGCGGTCGCCGTATCCAAGGCAGTCAGCTGCATGCGCAAACGCTTGACATGGCTTGCCTGGACGCCTGCGGCACTACCCGTCTCGAAGAATCGGCGTAAGCCCTTGTGACGAAATGACTTGATCATTCCAATCATAACCGCGCGTTGCGCAGCACGCAACGTTTTCTAGAAACCACCCCTACTACTCAACAGTTCTAACCATGCCTATTTTGCATGGAGAACGAGTTGTAGCTCAGGGGCCTACTGCACCACCAGTTGCCACTAACCCAACGGTTCTCCGTTGGGTTTTTTGTTGTCTGGAACGCCAGTGTTGGCGGGGGTTCACGTGGGTGCCTCGCGAGCGCGTGCAAGGTCATGCCTAGGTTTTGGGCTCGACAAGCTCTATGTTGATTGAACGTGCATACATACCCCTATCCACGCGCCGAACGATCACGAGGCCAAGCAAAGGTAATTGGAAATCCGGCTCTCCAGCCATTCCTCATAGTTGTGTCGGGCTGATACAATAAATGCTAGTTTTTTGTCGATCCACAACCGTTCGCCATGAAACGTTGCATAGTCGGAATCCGCCCTACTGATGCGCCTGGCGCCACGGTTTCAGGCAAGCAGGCACCCACAATCTGGTTTCCGTCGGTGGCCACGCTGGCGGCGGTCTTGTCGGAGGACAACCGCGCTTTGCTGCGGCTGATCCAACAGGCCAAGCCCAAGACCATGACCGAACTGGCCGCGCTGTCGGGGCGGCAGGTGTCTAACCTGTCGCGCACGTTGCGGATGATGGAGGGCTATGGGTTGGTGATGCTGAAGAAGAACGCACGCGAGATCGCGCCGGTGGCGCTCGCAACCCGTTTCAAAATTTTGATCGACTGAGGAGGGGTGGCGATGCGAGACGGCGTGGTCACCGAAGCGGACACCTGCCGCGATTTCGTCACGCCCAGGCTGGTCGAGGCGGGATGGGGCACTGCGCCCCATGCCATCGGCGAGCAGCGCAGCTTCACCAACGGCCGCATCATCGTCGCAGGCGGCAAAGTGCGGCGCGGCCGGCAAAAGCGCGCCGATTACCTGCTGTACTACCGCCGCGATTACCCGCTGGCCGTGGTTGAAGCCAAGGAGGTTGGGTTGCCCGCTGAAACCGGCGTGCAGCAGGCACGCGAGTACGCTGAAATCCTCGGACTCCAATTCGCCTACGCCACCAACGGCCACCGCATCATCGAGATCGACTACACCACCGGCACCGAGCACGAAGTGGATCGCTATGCCATGCCGGATGAGCTATTCGCCCGCCTGACCAGCGCCGCGCACCTGCCGCAGGATGGAGCAAAGCACCTGCTGGAACCCTTCAATCTGGTCTCCGGCAAAGTGCCGCGCTACTACCAGCGCATCGCCATCCAGCGTGTGATCGAGGCCATCCTGCTGGGGCAAAAGCGCATCCTCGCCACGCTGGCCACCGGCACGGGCAAGACCAACGTGGCCTTCCAAGTTTGCTGGAAGCTGTGGAACAGCCGCTGGAACCGCACGGGTGAATACCGCCGACCCAAAATCCTGTTCCTCGCTGACCGCAACATCCTAGTCGATGACCCGATGGCCAAGATGTTCGCGCCCTTCGGCGATGCCCGGCACAAGATCAGCGGCGGCGACACCAGCCAGAGCCGGGACATGTACTTCGGCATCTATCAGGCGCTGACCACGGCTAACACCGACGTGTTCCGCCAGTACCGCCCGGACTTCTTCGACCTCATCATCATCGACGAGTGCCATCGCGGTTCCAGCCGCGACGAAAGCGCGTGGCGCGTGGTGCTCGACTATTTTGCGCCCGCCGTGCAGCTCGGCATGACGGCCACGCCGCTGCGCGAGGAGTCGCGCGACAGCTACGAATACTTCGGCAACCCCGTCTATACCTACAGCCTGCGCCAGGGCATCGAAGACGGATTTCTCGCGCCGTATCGCGTGCACCGCGTCATCACCACGGTGGATGCCGCAGGCTGGCGGCCCAGCAAGGACGAGCTCGACCGCTTCGGTCGCGAGGTGCCCGACGATGAATACCAGACCAAGGACTTCGAGCGCGTCGTCGCCTTGCGCGCCCGCACGCGGGCCATGGCCCGCCACCTGACCGATCTGCTCAAAGGCACCGACCGCTTCGCCAAGACGCTGGTGTTCTGCGTCGATCAGGAGCACGCCGCCGAGATGCGGCAGGAGCTCATCAACCTCAACAGCGACCTGGTGCAGCAGTACCCCAACTACGTTTGCCGCGTCACCGCCGACGAGGGCGATATTGGCCTCGCGCATCTGGCAGATTTTCAGGACGTGGACAAGACCACGCCCGTCATCCTCACCACCTCGCAGTTGCTGACCACCGGCGTCAATGCAGAGATGGTCAAGAACGTGGTGCTGGCCCGCGTGGTGGGCTCACGCTCCGAGTTCAAGCAGATCATCGGGCGCGGCACCCGGCTCAAGGTGGATTACGGCAAGGAATACTTCAACATCATCGACTTCACCGGCACCGCCACGCAGCACTTCGCCGACCCCGACTTCGACGGCGACCCGGCGCATATCGAAGTGGTGACCGTGAATGAATCAGGCGAGCAGACCAGCACAACCGCCACCGAACCGGATGCGCCGGAAGAATCGCGATACCCAATGCCCGAGGAACAACTTGGCCCCGGCACAGGTCATGTCATCGGCGAGCCACCGCCCGAGCCGCGCAAGTTCTACATCGACGGCGGAGAGGTCGAAGTCATCGGTCACCTAGTTTATGACTTGGATACCGACGGCAAGAAGTTGCAAGTCGTCAAATACACTGACTATTCAGGCCGCGCCCTGCGCACGCTTTACCCCACGCGCGAGGCGCTGCAATCGAAATGGGCCAACCCGGACACCCGTGCTGAGGTGCTGCGCGAGCTGACCGAGCGCGGCATCAGCTTCGAGGAGTTGGCCTCCAGCAGTGAACAGCCCGATGCGGACCCCTTCGACCTGCTGTGCCACCTAGCGTGGAATATGCCGCTGCGCACACGCCGCCAGCGCGCCGAAGCCGCCAAGCGCCAAACCCAAGACCTGTTCGCACAGTACGGCGACACGGCCCGCGAAATCCTCACGCTCCTGCTCAACCGCTACGTCGAGCGCGGCATCATCCAATTCAATGCACTGTCGGAGCTGATGAAGGTGCAACCCTTCGACAGTTACGGCTCACCCGCAGAAATTGCCACCCGCCACTTTGGCGGCGTGCCCGCGATGCGCGAAGCCGTCGCGCGGCTACAGACCGCAATCTATCAATAAGAAGAATTCAATCCGATGGTCAAAGCAAAAAACAAAGCCTCGCTCACCACCCGCGACAACCTTTCCGCGCTGATTGGCAGCGCACGCAAGATTCTGCGCAAGGACAAGGGCCTCAATGGCGACGTGGATCGCTTGCCGCTGCTCACCTGGGTGATGTTTCTCAAGTTCCTCGACGATCTCGAACTCAAGCACGCGCAGGAAGCCGAACTCGACGGCAAACCCTACCAATCCATCATCGAAGCACCCTATCGCTGGCGCGACTGGGCCGCGCGCGAGGACGGCATCACCGGGGACGAACTGCTGGCCTTCATCGGGCAGGAGCATACCCACCGCGCCGACGGCAGGCTCGGGCAAGGCTTGTTCGCGTACCTGCGCGGCCTGGCGGGGGAAGGCGAAAAAGGCAGCCAGCGCGAAGTCATCGCCAACGTATTCAAGGGCGTGCAGAACCGCATGGTCAGCGGCTACCTGCTGCGCGACATCGTCAACAAGGTGGGCGGCATCCACTTCAACGCCAGCGAAGAAATCCACACCCTCTCGCACCTCTACGAATCCATGCTGCGCGAAATGCGCGACGCGGCGGGCGACAGCGGCGAGTTTTACACCCCACGCCCGGTGGTGCGCTTCATGGTGCAGGTGACTGACCCGCGCTTAGGCGACACCGTGCTCGACCCCGCCTGCGGCACCGGCGGCTTTCTGGTGGAAGCCTTCGACCACCTCAATGCGCAGGTCACCACCACCGAGCAGCGCCGAAGCCTGCAGCACGAAACGCTTGCAGGGCAGGAAGCCAAGCCGCTGCCCTACATGCTGGCGCAAATGAACCTGCTGTTGCACGGGCTGGAAGCGCCGCAGATCACCTACGGCAACACACTGGAGCGGCGCATCAGCGAAATCGGCCACGACGAGCGCGTGGATGTGATCCTCACCAACCCGCCCTTCGGCGGCGAGGAAGAAGCGGGCATCAAGGCCAACTTCCCGCCCAACATGCAGACGGCGGAAACCGCGCTGCTGTTCCTGCAATACATCATGCGCAAGCTGCGCGTGGCCGGTGCTTCGGTCAAAGGCAAGAAGACGGCAGAGCGCGGCGGCCGTGCGGCGGCGGTGGTGCCCAACGGCACCCTGTTCGGCGACGGCGTGGCCGCCGTCATCAAGGCCGAGCTGCTCAAGAAATTCAACCTCCACACCATCGTGCGCCTGCCGCAAGGCGTGTTTGCGCCCTACACCGACATCCCAGCCAACCTGCTGTTCTTCGAGCGCGGCGGGCCGACGCAAAGCATCTGGTACTACGAGCTGCCTTTGCCCGAAGGCCGCAAGAAATACAGCAAGACCGCGCCCCTGCAGTTCGACGAATTCGCGCCCGTGCTGGCGTGGTGGAACCAGCGCGAAGAAGGCCCACAGGCGTGGCAGGTCAGCGCCGCCGACATCGTGGCCAGCGGCTACAACCTCGACCGCAAGAACCCCAACGCCAAGGCCGGGCTGGAACACGCCGACCCGAAAGATTTGATCGCCTCCATGCACGGGCACGAGACCGAGGTGATGCGGCTACTGGGCGAGATTGAAGCCTTGGTGGCCGAGGTGCAGGCATGACCGACCGTAGCACGCCAGCCCTGCCGGAGCAGGCCGACTACGCAGCTGTCCACACCGACATCGTCGCCTTGCTGGAATCAGCCCGCCGCGCCGCTGCACGCAGCGTCAATGCGCTGATGACGGCCAGCTATTGGGAAATTGGGCGCCGCATTGTCGAGTTTGAACAGGGCGGGCAAGAGCGCGCCGAATACGGCGAGGCCCTGCTGCTGCGCCTTGCTTCAGACCTGTCTGCCCGTTTTGGCTCAGGGTTCAGCAGGCGCAATTTGCAGCAAATGCGCCTGTTCTACCTAGCTTGGCCGCCTGAAAAGATTTGGCAGACGCCGTCTGCCAAATCTCCACCCACCCAAATCCGCCAGACACTGTCTGAAGAATCCTCATGGGAGGGAACTCTCCAGACGATGTCTGGACAATCCCCGGATCTGTCAGCCTTGGCCCAAGCCTTTCCGCTGCCCTGGTCGGCCTACGTGCGTCTGCTTTCGGTCAAAAATCCGCGGGCCCGCGCCTTTTATGAAGCCGAAACGCTGCGTTGCGGCTGGTCGGTGCCGGGCAGATGCACATGTATTTGAACTACGCCCGCCAGTACTGGATGAAGCCTGGCGAAAACCCGCCCATAGGGCTGATCCTGTGCGCAGGCAAAGGCCGCAACGAGGCCCATTACACGCTGGAAGGCTTGTCCAACAAGGTGTTGACGGCGGAATACCGCACGGCGCTGCCGGATGAAAAGCTGCTAGCCGACGAATTGGAGAAAACGCGACGTGAGCTGGAGGCGCGGCGGATGGCGCGTGGCGGCGATGCGGAGGGCGGCGAATGAAGGCGTGGCCGAGGGTTATGCTTAGCGAAATCTGCACCTCGGCGCAGCGCTTTACAACGCCTACACCCGGTGAAATTTACCGCCAGTTGGGTGTTCGCCTTTGGGGCGAAGGCGCGTATGAGCGCGAAAATATTGACGGTGCGGATACCAAATACGCCAACTTCAATCGCATCGCAACCAACGACCTTGTCGTAAACAAGATTTGGGCACGAAACGGCGCAGTTGCTATTGCCACGCAGGAACAAGCCGACACCTATGTCAGTACTGAATTCCCAACATTTGTGCTGGATCATCAACGCATCGACCCACGTTGGATGCGGCTTTTGACCAAGTGGCGTGGCTTCTGGAGTGCGTGTGACGAGAAAGCGCAAGGTACGAGCGGCAAGAACCGAATCAAGCCAAGCCAGTTTCTTTCCATAGCCATTCCACTCCCACCCCTCGCCGAACAGCAAGCCCTCGTCGTCCGCCTCGATGCACTGGCCGAGAAAACCCGGCAGCTTGAAGCGCATCTGGAGGCCGCCGAACACGACGTGGATGCCTTGCTACGCGCGTATATTTTTCATCCACCCGGAGAACAACCACAAAAGCGCCCAATGTCAGAGCTGCTTTCCCAGCGCCAACCCGACGTGGCCGTGAACATGGCAACGCAATACCGCTTTGCGGGCGTCTATTCGTTTGGCCGTGGTGTCTTCGCCAGCGTAGTGAAATCCGGCAGCGATTTCGCCTACGACCGCCTATCTAGGGTTCGCACAGGCGATTTCATCTACCCCAAGTTGATGGCGTGGGAAGGAGCGCTGGGAGTCGTCCCAGAGGAATGCGATGGCATGGTGGTGTCACCCGAATTTCCGGTGTTCTCGGTCAATACCGATGCCGTATTGCCCGAAGTCCTCGACATCTATTTCCGTACGCCTGAAGTTTGGCCGGCACTCGCGAAACTCTCCGGTGGCACGAACCTGCGTCGTCGCCGCCTGCAACCATCAAACTTTCTGAATTACGAGGTGCCCGTACCTTCGATGGCCACGCAATTCAAGCTGCGTGAGATAGCCAAGCACGCCAAAGCGCTCAAGGCCAAGCACGCCGCCATCCGCGCCGCCAACGCCGCCCTGCTGCCTGCGATGCTGGAGCGGGTGTTCGCCCAAAAACCAAAAGGAGACGACTGTGCCCGATGATGCGCTCGCACAATCCGATGCCGATACTTTGCTGCGCATGGAGAAAGTACCTGCGTCTATGGCTGCATTTGACTTTCCCAGCCTTGGCGGGCGCATCGAAGTACCGCTGGTATCGCGCGATAAACGCGAGCAGTTCTCGCTGGACATCAACCGCAAGCGCATTGCCTTGACCACGGGTTATCAGACGCGTGGCCGGAAGATAGTGGTGCTGGCACGCCTCGATTTCGCCGCGCCGCATCGCAACCCGGATGGCAGCGAAGTGGGCGTGCCGCCTTGCGCAGCTACGACATCACGCGGATTGCGTGGAGCAAGCGCGAGGAATTCAGGGAACGACTGGCGGCGTGATCATTTCGGATCACTTCAGTTTGACAGCAAGGAAAACGGGCATGACTAACAGCCAGCCGGCAGGCGAAATTGTCCTGTACCAGCGCGGTGACGCACCCGCAATTGATGTCCGACTGGACGGCGACACGGTCTGGCTCTCCCTGAACCAAATTGCCACCTTGCTGGGGCGCGACAAATCCACCATCTCCAGGCATATCTCCAACGTGTTTGCTGAAGGCGAACTGGTGCGCGATTCAGTGGTTGCGGAATTTGCAACAACTGCCACCGACGGGAAAACCTACCAGGTCGAGCACTTCAATCTTGATGTGATCATCTCGGTAGGCTAGCGGATGCTCAGTTGGCCAATGTCGATCTTGACAGTGCTCATGACGGATTCTCCTGGGTGTTTCGGAGGGCGCGTGCCAGTTTCGCGCGCCTTTCCGTCTCCTTCGCGCTGGGCTCGGTCTGCGCAAACGATCCGAGCGGGA
>SCQX01000276.1 GCA_004298545.1 Candidimonas sp.
GACCTCAATATGTCGCGCGCGGCGCAAGTGCTCTGCACGTCGCAAGCCGCCGTGAGCAAACAAATCCTCCTGCTCGAAGACGAGCTTGGCGTACAGCTTTTTCTGCGCAAGGGTAAACGCTTCATCTGCGTGACTTCGGCCGGAAAGGATGTGTTGGCCATCAGCAAGCGCATGATCAAGGAGGTCGAGAACATACGCGCGGCCACGATGGATCACAAGGATCAATCGGTGGGCAAGCTCATTATCGCGGCCACCACGACTCAGATTTGCTACAAACTCCCCGCCGTCATCCGGCAATTCGCACTGCTCTACCCGCGCGTGCAAATCGTCCTGCACGAGGGAACCCCCGAAGAATGCGTGGAAAGAGTACTAAAGGGCGACGCCGATCTCTGCATCTCAACGGAAGTCATCCAGCGCTATCCGGAAATGGCGCTCCTGCCTTGTTACGAGTGGGGGCAATGCATCGTGACATTGCCCGGGCACCCCCTGACGACCTGCACACCGCTTTCGCTGCGGGATATTGCCAGGTACCCGATCGTCACTTACGAATTCAACATCAAACCGCACTCGAAGGTTTACAAAGCCTTCACTGCCGCGCACCTGTGCCCTGAAATTGCGTTGACCGCCACCGATTCACGGATCATCAAATCGTACGTGCAGCTCGGTTTCGGGGTCGGGCTGGTTGGCGCCACGGCCATCGACCCGGACGAAGACAGCCATCTCGCCATCGTTGATGCGGGCCATCTGTTTGAACGCAGCACGACGGCCATCGGCCTGTTTCGCAACAGCCGGCCAAGGGCTTTCGTCTTTCAGTTCATCGCACTCTACAGCCCGAAACTGACGCGCGATATCATTGAAACGGCATTGCATTCGGGCGGCGATTCGGCCAGCGATGCAAAACCGCCGCGTCATGATATTGCGGACACGGCGGAAATTGCCGGAAGTTCGGTCACACTGGCGGACATGGACGTCGACATCGATCTACAGAGCGAATTCCATCCGCTGACCGATTGCGCCGGTCAATTGCACCATTTAATACCATTGACCGCACGGTCAATTGCGCCATCAGTCGCGCCACGGCAAGCAGAAACCGTCAATGCCAAACCTGTTCCATGACGCGCAGCCAGTTCCCGCCAAGAATCTTCCGTATCGCATCCGCGTCGTAGCCACGCGCAAGAAAGGCGGCCACCACATTGACCAGTTCGGATTTTGTGTTGAACCCTTCGACGCCCAGCGCGTCGAAACTGCTGCCCCGCGTAACTTCGGGATAATAATAAGGCGTTGCCCAGTTGACTTTCGTTTTTCCGTCGAACATGTCGGTGGCAATGGCAACGTGATCCGGACCGACCAAATCGATGGCGTGGTCGAACTGATCGACATAATCGTCCAGTGTGGGGCGGCGATCGTAGCGGATGAATGGCGCATAGGCGGTGATCCCCAACAGCCCGCCGCTGGCGGCAAGCGCCCTGATCTGCTCATCGGTGATGCAGCGCGGGTTGTCGCACAGGGCGCGCACGCCACAATGGGAAACCACCACCGGCGCAGCGGAACAATGCAGGGCATCGAGCATCGTCCGACTGCCTACATGAGAGCAGTCGACGATTATGCCCAGACGATTGCACTCGCGTACGATTTGCGTGCCGAAGTTGGTCAAGCCACGGTTCTCGGGTTCCAGGCAACCGTCACCCACAAAATTACGCTCCATGTATGTCAGCTGGAGCACGCGCAACCCCAATTTATGAAGCAGGCGGACCCGCGTGCGATCCTGCTCGATGCAGCTGGTGCTTTGCAGCCCGAAAAATACGCCAAATTTGCCCTGCCGCTGGGCTTCATGAATGTCGTCGGCCCGCTCGCACAGTTTTATGCGCGGGCTGGCCTCGAGGTAGACAAGGTTCTCGTAAATTGCCGCCATCACCTGCGTCCAGGTAGGGGTGTAAGACGGTTCCGAGACCAGGCAAGCGTGGAAGGCGCTCCAGCCAGCCGCGAGGAGTTGGTCCTCGTACCAGCCCTTTTCAACATGGGGCGTGGGATGAACGACCGACCCGCCGAGGCCATCGATGACAATCGTGGCCTCGAGCAAATCCGCGGCCGTCGTCAGGTGATCCGACATGATGCGTCCCTCCATGGCGTGCGCTTCGAAATGCGGCTTACCGCGCGCCTATTTACCACGCGTTTACCACGTACCCACCCCGTAGCCATCCAAAACAGGACGGGCAACGCGCCGAAAGCGGTCGGGCCGATAGGGAGCGGGATCGATGAAAGGTTTGTTGCCCACGATCAAATCGGCCAGCAGCCGCCCGGTGGGGGCGCTGCCGCAGAGCCCGACATGCCCATGACCGAAGGCGTACCAGACATTCGCGAACGTCGTCGCGCGCCCGATCACGGGGAGGGAATCGGGCGTACTGGGGCGGTGGCCCATCCACCGGGTGACGTTTTCGCCGCGCAGCCCGGGAAACAAGCGCTGTGCCTGCCGTTGCAAAACATCGGCGCGCGCGTAGCGCGGCGCGGCCGCCACGCCAGCGAACTCGACCGCACCCGCGACGCGAAGCCCCGTTTCCATCGGCGTTGCAAAAAATTTGCCTTCTCCCGATGCAACCGGCCGGCGCAAGGCCACGGACGGGTGCTCGAAACAGACGTGGTAGCCCCGCTGCGATTCAAGGGGAACCGGGTCGCCAAGCCGGCGCGCGAAATCGGCAGAGTAGATCCCCGCGCAAACGACCAGATGCTCGACGGGTACCGCCTCGGCATCGGTAACGAGCGCCGTCGCGCCACCGTCGCCGATTTCAATGTCGACCACCTTGCGCCGCAGCAGACGGCCGCCATCCTGTTGGAACTTACGAGCGAGGCTCTGCGTGAGCCGCAACGGATTGGCCACAAAGCCTTGTTCCGGCAAAAGCACGCCACGGGCACAGCCGCCACTCAAAGCCGGCTCTTCCCTGGCGAGGCCGGCCGCATCCAGTTCCTGGACGAGCACACCGCGGTCACGGCGAATTTTCCACGCAAGCGAATCCGCACGATAGGCCGCCTCGCTGCCGTAAACGACCAGATACCCGCTTTGACGTATCAAATCGCGCACGCCCGCATGGTCGGCCAGCGCAAGCGTTGCATCGAACGTCTGGCCAAGCAGCGCGCGCAGCGCATCGGCAATTGGTCCGACCCGCTCGGCGCGGCTGTTGGCAACGAAGCTGAGCATCCAGGGCAATACACGCGGCAGGTACCGCCAGCGGACGGAAAGCGGCCCTTCGGGACGGAGCAGCCAGCCGGGCACCTGCTTCAACACGCCAGGCAGGCCGAACGGCACGCAAGATGCCGGACTCAAGATGCCCGCATTGCCAAA
>SCQX01000277.1 GCA_004298545.1 Candidimonas sp.
GAAAATCGTGCTTGAGAAGGCCGTGTCATGACCACGCATGCGCAGGAACGCGATGATTTGATAGTGGCCGCGCAGACGGGCGATGCGGCGGCCATCAGCCGCCTGCTTGCCGTATGCCAGGCGGACATACGCCGCTACGCCCGAAAGCACTGCCAGGACAGCGATGTCGACGATGCCGTACAGGAGGCGCTGCTTGTCGTTTCCCGGAAGGTGAGTGGGCTCAAAGCGGCGGCGGCATTTTCCTCGTGGCTTTTCACCGTGGTGAGGCGGGAGTGCTACAAGCTTTCGCGAGTGATGTTCCGCTACGAACCGCTACCCGACGAACTGGCTGAGCGGCGCCTGCTGAAAAAGCCCGAAAACGACCTGAGGCTCGACCTTGCCGCGGCGCTGGAGTCGCTGCCCGCGCATTATCTGGAAGTAATCCTGTTGCGCGATTTCGAGGAACTGACCATTGCGGAGATTGCCGCGCGGTTGTGCGAGAACGCGGGCGCCATCAAAAGCCGGTTGCACCGTGCGCGTGAACTGGTGCGTGAATATATGCTGAACTCGGAGGCATGACCATGTATTGCAATACTTCTGTCACTACGCAAGTCGCGCGTGGTGTGCTGGCGGTCGCCTGCATCGCAGGCGCGATTATGCTGGTCCCTCGTTTCTGGCCTGCCATTGGGCTGTTTGCGGTGGCCGTCTACCTTATGCGCGGGTGCCCGGCCTGCTGGCTGATGGGGCTGATCGAAGCGATCGAGAGCCGCGCCGATCAAAAGCGGACTCGGCGGGAAGAGGAGCCTTATCACGTGGTTCGGTAGGAGTGCCGCAGTGCCGCGATCAGCGGGCACGACACGTTGCCGTTGGCGGCGCGGCAGTCCTCGATCAGTTGGGATAAAGCGGCTTCGATTCGCACCAGATCGGCCAGTCGGACGCGCACGTCGTTCAGCCGCTCCGCGGCCAATTCCGCCGCTTCGCCGCAATGGGCACCATCCTCCAGCCGCAGGAGCTGGGCAATCTCGCCGAGATTGAACCCCAGCCGCTTGCTGGATTTGACGAATTTCACCCGCGCCACATCGGCATCGCCGTAATGGCGAATACCGCCCGTTGGCCGTGTCGGGGTGGACAGCAACCCCTTGCGCTGATAGAAGCGGATCGTTTCCACATTGACCCCGGCCGCTTTCGCGAAGGTGCCGATGGTGAGGTTCACTGGTTCCCGATCCATGAGGCTTGAGTCCGTGGTCGATTGCGGAGATAAGGTTACCGCGTCTGGCGGCTACCCTGAGCTTGGCCGATTACCGCGAAGGTGCGCACCTCGATGCTTTCGCGTGGAGGCGCGTCTGGCAGTGTGACGGGCAGAGCGAAGGCCGTATGTGGCGTGAAGCGCGCGCGCCCGTCGTCCAGGCTGTCCCAGCCTTTGATCAGCAGCACTTCGCTGGTGGTCATGCGCGGCGCGTAGTACCACCGTTGGTTGGGGCTGTGGGCGAGGTGGTAGATCTCGCCGATCCGGTCGGGGAACATCTGGTCGGTTGCTACCAAGTGTTCGCGTCGAATACTGGATGCGTCGGCGAGCGCCAGCGGCGAACGCAGCACCGGACCGCGCATCGGTCGCCATACGTTGACTTGCAGGATACGGGCGCCAGCCGCGAGCAGCCGCGCCAGCTCGGTGTCTCCCAGGACATCGGCGGCTCGCCGAGGCCCGCTGGTCTCGGTATAGTCCACGTGTACACGATCGGCGGGGCCGCGGAGCCCGTCAAGATTCGGCGCGCCGCGACTTGCATCCGATCGGCGCGTCACGTCGAAGACGACCACGCGGCTTGCACCGGTGGCTTGCGCGACGATAGCCTCGACTTCCGCGTAGTAGCGTGTCTGGATGGCGGCATCACTGTGGAAATTGGTCACTGCGCTCTGGTGGCGCCTCAGCGCGAAGCCCTCGTGGTCCAATGACAGCGAGGCCGCGCGCGGGCGCATGTCGGCAATCGGCACCGAATGTCGTTCGGTCTGAAAAAATAATTGTGGCGCGCCGCCCGTCAGAGCGGCGCTATTGAAGCGTGGTTTGGTGGCGGATGGCGTGATGAACGTCAGTTCCGCGCGAACCGCATCCTTGTCGCGGACCGTGTTGTCCGTGGTATGTGCATGGCTGTCAGGCATACCGGTTACCGTCCTTCTTCTTTCGATTCGACGTGCGCTCCCGTGCGATTCGAGGGCGACACTCGTTATTGTCACGCATGGATGCTAATGGGTCAAAGGATTAGTGATTGACAATAGGGCATAGAACCGCATGGCATATGGCCGTGTAGCGTGGCGCCTGCATTGGACAGCCTTTGTGATACGGGTTTACTCTTGTGCGGCTCAGACTTTCAATTCGATTCGGGAGGTTCGGTATGCCACGGTTGCGGCAGCGTGTTCTTCGCAAGCTTGTTCTGACAAAAATCTCTGTGGCCGTTCTGGCATTGTCATCGGCGGCCGCGCTATGTGCGACAGCGCGCGCGGCCGACGTGGTGACTCTGGGCACGGCGACTCCCCCCTCGTTGTCCGATGGCCCCGTGTATGCAATGGGCGAGGCGCTCGGCTTTTTCAAAGCCGAGCATATCGACTTGAAGATTACGGTGTTCCAAGGCGCCGGCGTGATCATCCCGCAGGTGGCGACGAAGCAGATCATGATCGGATATCCGTTGCCCGACCCGGTACTGGCTTCCTATGCGAACCATCAGCCGGTGCCGGTCACGTTCTTCTACAACAACATTCCCCGCAATACGATGGAAATCGGGGTGCTGGCCAATTCATCCGTGAAAACACTCGCCGACCTGAAAGGCAAGGCGGTGGGCGTGGGCGCGCTCACCTGGGGCACCATTCCGGGGATGAAGGCGCTGCTGCACGAGGTTGGCCTGGAGCCGGGAAAAGACGTGCAGATTGCGCCGGTGGGCGTGCTTGGGCCCGGATTCCATGCGTTGAAAACGGGCCAGGTGGCCGCGTTGAACTACAACTCGACCTGGCTGGACATGCTTCAGCAAAGCGGAACACCGGTCCGGCGGCTGACGCTCACGCCGACGTTCGAACACATGGTGGGTAATGCCTACATGGCGAATTCCCAGGCGCTCAAAGACAACCCCGGCGTTTACGCCCGCTTTGGGCGGGCGATCGCCAAAAGCACGCTGGCGTGCGATGCCAACATCGAGGCCTGTGTGAAGGCCTTCTGGAAGCAACACCCCGAGGCGGAGCCGAAAACCGGTAGTACGGCGGAGAATCTGAAGAATGCGGTGTGGATACTGGGGCGCCGCATGCGGCTGATCGTTCCCCGCGAAGATTCGGCGGGGCGCTTCGACACGGCGGCGATCACCAAATACGTGAAGGCGCTGCGCGCGGCAGGAGTCATCCAGAGCGCCACCGTGCCGGTCGACAGCTTGTTCTCCAACCAGTTGGTTGCTCAGTTCAACCAGTTTGATCGGGAAAAAGTGCGCAAGATGGCGGAGCGGTATGGGAAGTGATGCGCTGCTGTGCGTCGACGGGGTCTCGATGGCATACCGCGCGCGGCGCGGCGAGATTCAGGCACTTTCCTCATTGTCGTTCGCGGTGGCGCGGGGAGAATTCGTCTCGGTGATCGGGCCCTCGGGTTGCGGCAAGTCGACACTGTTGAAGATCGTCGCGGGGCTTGTGCGTCCTAGCGCCGGGGAAGCGGTGCTCGATGGCAGGCCGGTGACCGGCCCGCGGGCGGACGTGGGCGTGGTGTTTCAGAAACCCACGCTGCTGCCCTGGAAGTCGGTGCTCGAGAACGTGCTGCTGCCGGCGCGGGCGTTGAAACTGGACATGGCCGCGGCACGCAAGCGCGCGGCGGCACTGCTCGATCTGGTAGATTTGGGGAAATTCGCGAACAACTACCCCGGCGAGCTTTCAGGGGGCATGCAGCAGCGGGTGGGCCTGGCCCGCATGCTGGTTCATGATCCCGCATTCCTGTTGATGGACGAGCCGTTCGCGGCACTCGACGCAATGACGCGTGAATCGCTCACCCTGGAGTTGCAGGGAATCTGGCTGGGGAGCGGAAAAACCGTATTGTTCATCACGCACAGCATTCCGGAAGCGGTGTTCCTGTCGGATCGCGTGATCATGATGTCGGGGCGCCCCGGGCGCGTACTGAAGGACGTGGCGATCGATCTGCCGCGGCCCCGCACGCTGCGAACCATGGGTTCCGCGGTTTTCGGCGATCTCTGCAATACTTTGCGGCGCGATTTCATGCAAAACGCGAATCACGGCAATGACACGCTTCCTTCGCGCAAGTCGGTCGGCGGTTAGGGCACGCGGATTCGAGGCAACTTCCATGAAGAATTTGACGACCTTCGTCTACCCCCTCATCACACTCATCGTGGTGCTGCTGGTATGGCATCTATCGATTCTTTGGCTGCATGTGCCGGGCTATATTCTGCCCGCACCGGCGTCGGTGGGCACAACGCTGGTGAGCATGTTCACCAGCGGTTCAGTGTGGCCAGACATGTGGTACACCCTGCAATCCACGTTGATGGGCTACGTGATCGGCTGCGCTGGCGCAATAGTGCTGGGCGCCATTCTGGCCGAGTCGCCGACATTCGAGAAATTCATTTACCCGTTCGTGATCGCGATCCAGGCCGCGCCGAAAGTGGCGCTTGCGCCGCTGCTGCTGGTTTGGTTCGGGTTTGGGCTCGCGTCGAAAGTGGTGTTGGTTGTCCTGATCTGCTTTTTCCCACTGTTCGTGAACACGGTAATTGCCTTCAGGCAGACGGATCCGGAGTTGATCGACATGTGCCGCGCATTCTCCGTTTCCAAGCGGTACGTTTTCCTGCATGTGAAGATTCCCGCCGCGGCAAACAGCATTTTCGCGGGGCTGCAGATTGCCGTGGCGCTGGCGCTCATTGGCGCCGTGGTGGGGGAATTCATTGCCTCGTCCCGGGGCTTGGGCTATCTGATCGCATCGGCGACCGTCAACATGAATGTGAGCATCATGTTCGCAGGAATCTTCGTGCTGTCGCTATTAGGCATCATTGGAACCCAGATCGTGCGGCTATTGCACCGGTGGGTGGTGTTTTGGGACGGCGGCGCGGCAGACAGACAAATGTCGCAAACCAAAACGTGACAATAAGATTCTTGGCGCGGGTAATGGTTTTACGCGTTGCGGGTCAAAACTCACCAGCAGGAATTGAATTTACGAGATGAAGACACACCCTATCATCAGCACCATTCACGCTTATCTGGACGACCTCGTGGCCATTCGCCATGATTTGCACGCCCACCCCGAACTCGCTTTTCAAGAAACGAGAACATCAGACCTCGTGGCGGAGAAGCTTGCCGCGTGGGGCTGCGAGGTGCATCGCCCCGTTGGGCGAACCGGCCTGGTCGGCGTATTGAAGGGCGACGAAGGCAGGAGCGGCCGCAGCCTTGGCTTGCGGGCCGATATGGATGCCTTGCCCATCATGGAGACGACAGGCGTCGACTATGCCTCCACGAACGAAGGAGTGATGCATGCGTGCGGCCACGATGGGCATACCACCGTGTTGTTGGGCGCGGCGCGTTATCTGGCGCGCACGCGCCATTTTGACGGCACGGTGAATTTCATTTTTCAGCCGGCCGAGGAAGGGCGTGGTGGCGCCAAGGCCATGGTGGAAGATGGCCTGTTCGAACGCTTTCCGTGCGATGCCGTTTATGCCTTGCACAATTCCCCAGACATCCCGCCGGGGGTGATCGGCGTGCGTGCAGGGCCCACCCTGGCCGCCGCCGACTTTTTCGACATTCACGTCCAGGGGCACGGTGGTCACGGCGCACACCCCTATCAGACCAGCGATCCCGTCGTGATTGCCGGCCAGCTGATCACGGCATTGCAGAGCATTGTGTCGCGCAATGTTCCGCCGCTGGAATCGGCAGTCGTCACTATCGCCGCCGTGAAGGCGGGCAATCTGGAGGGGCGCAACGTCATACCGAACGATGCCTATCTTTCGGGAACGGTGCGCACCTTCACCGAGGCTGTGCAGGAGCGCGTGATCGCCCGCATGCGGCACTTGGTCGACGGCATCGGCAGCGCGTTCGACGCGAAGATTGGCCTGGATTACCACAAAGTCTATCCTGCCACGGTGAACGTGCGCGCGCATGCCGAGCTGGTAGCCGATGTGGCCGCCGGGCTTCTGGGCGAAGACAGGGTCATTCGCGATGTCCATCCCGCCATGGGGGCGGAGGATTTTTCATTCATGCTGCGTGAGCGGCCTGGTGCCTATTTCCGTTTGGGACAGGGGGGGGTGGCGGAAGGGCGGGTGCTGCATAGTTCGAAATTCGATTTCAACGATGCGGTGATTCCCACCGGAAGCGCGATGTTCTGCCAATTGGTGGAAACCGTATTGAAGCGCGCGTGAATTCAGACCGTTCTCAACGACACTGAAGAACACATCGACTAGTTGGAAACGCAGGTCAGTGTGGTCGAGCAGGGGGGGGTCGCAGAACTGCCTGCAGGCGCTGACCGACGGTAGGGTTGTGTTGCTTCTTCGCCCCTGGTGCAATCGAGAGCGCTTCACGACGCGCCCTCTGCCGGCAGAGGTGGTTTGGTTGCGGTGCCGCAGGCGTCGTTCCGTGGCGTTTTGAGATCAAGGCGAGCGGCTCGTCAGCTCGGTGAAGTACGGTTGTCATGGTTGCGCGGCGCTCGCACGGCGCTTGCCGTTTCGTGCATGGTTCTCGCCGATCATCGACATCGAGGCCCGCGGCATCGGAACTTGAAAATAAATGATAATTAAACCATTGTTACCAAGTTATAACTTATAAATAATACATGACACATTGACCCGCAACGTGGAATAAGCGCTGACTGGCCACGGGTTTCCAGTTGCCCGCGGGCCATATGGGCATGCCGGATTATCAAGTCGCTCTCATCTCCCGGCGGGAGGCCATTGAACGCTATCGCAATCAGCGGAGAGGGCGTTCATTTCCGCGTCGCACCAAATACAAACCGCGCAGGGTTCTGAGGCTTCCGGCATCGCGGTTTCATAGAGTAAGTTCGTTATGTATAAATAAATGAATATGGTTATATTGGTGACAATTAATTCATGTCGATTTTACCTTTCGTGTCCCTTTGGGATGAGAGGAAACCCGGATATCGCGTAGCGGTTTCAAGTGGTTCGAGTCACCACGGCACTGCATTTCTCATAGCGTAAATCGATTATTCATAAGTAGTTTTCAATGATCATGCAAAGAAAAATTAATTTTTATTAATTTTACGTTTATTCCAGAATTCGCCCTCGATACATAAACATGAACGGGACGGACGGCACTTCAGCGTAAAGGCCAGGAAGAGGAGATCGTATAGAAATATTTCCTAAAAAATAAAAGGAGACAACGCATGAACGGCTTTGTAAAAAAGAGCCAAGCCCTCGCTTTGTGCATGGTAGCCAGTGGCTGTCTGGCCGCGTTCGGCCAGGCGCACGCGGACGGGCTGTTTCCCCCTGATGCCGGCCCTGGCCATTCTTGGCAGCAGGCGGCTCCCTGGGCGCCAGCCAACCCCAACGGCACACCGGACTATAACGAGGATTTGGGTCCGCTGGGCAAATGGTCGGTGGGCGGCGGCATTGATTTCCTTGCCTCGACGTGGACCAACAGCGCGGATGGGCCCAAAAGTTCTCACTATGGTCTGACCTTTCCGAACGCCATCGTCATTCTCAACGGAACAAAAGGTAAATTCCGTCTCAGATTATGGGCGGGCTTGCCGCCGCTTACGCCAATCGTGGGGTGGACGGGCCCAGGCCTGAACCCCAACCTCCATCAGGCGGGGTCGGCGGAAAATCCGTATGGCCACGCGTCTGAGCTGTTCAAGGGGTATATCACCTACTCCCCCACCGACTGGTTCGACGTCGATGTCGGGCGCATCGACTCGGTGGATGGCACCGAGATTGGCGTCAGCTGGTTCAACCCGACACCCATGGTCTCTCCCCTCAATAATATGCAATCGACGACTGCGGATGGCATTCAATTCGATTTCCATCATGGTCCCGGGTCACTGTCGATTCAGCTTGGCGACGGCTACAACACGGGGCAGATTTCCCAGCTGGGTGCCCTCGGGCAATATAGCCTGAACGATGACGGCAGCGATTCCGTTATTGTTTTCGGCCATCATCGCCTGCGCACTGCGGGTGACCTTGGTTATGCAGGCCATGTCGCGTCCTTTGGGGTCGTCAATTCCAATCTCGTCGGTTTGGGCGGAATGTGGACGATCAATCACAAGTACGCCATCAGCCCGGAAGTGGAGTACCAGTGGCTGCCCAAGGGGATTACGGGTGGCGGCATTACGTCGGCGACCGCGCCGCAAACCACCTATTCCAATACTGCGGCCATGATCGACTTCACCGATCAGGTCAACAGCTATTGGCAGTCGGCCCTGCAGGTTTCGTATGTCCATCAACACGGCAATACGGCCCAAGGCAACACGGTGATCAATGGCGTGGAACTCAACAACATCTACGGCAACTACCTTGGCCTCGGCGCGCCCAATGGCGCTGGAAATCTAGGGCAGGGAAGCGACATGCTCGGCGTGCAGGTTGGCGGAACCTGGATGTACAAAAACCTGTTCGTTCGTCCATTCCTTGTTTTCACTCACCTGACGCATTTCGAACCTGGTAATGGCTGGGGTCGAAACGGCGACAAATCTAGCCAAGTGGTCGCCCTCATCGATATCGGTTGGCTGTTCGGTGACGTAAAGAGGAACTGACTCCCGATCGACGCGTCGCGTTCAACACAAGCACGGCACGGTATCACGGCAGGTCCGGTGACGCCGTTGCCCGTCAGGATCAAGAAAATCATGAATCTTACGCTGTGGCGGCTCCGGAAGCGGAGGTGCGGGCCGCCGCGCGCCAGTTCAATATCGGGAAGCACAGCATTTTTCAAAAGTTGAAAACGCAATATCTTTCAAGAACATTAGAAACGCAACACCTTTCAAGAATTAAAAACGCAGCACCTTTTAAGAATCAACTTACCGGGAGTGCCGTAATGAAGGTGAAAAACAACATGTTCCATGGTGTGATCGCTGCAATGTTGACGGGATTGCTGGCAACGTCGGCCTTTGCGCAGACTAATTACAAGTTCGACAAAGTCGCGACGGTCAAGCTCGGCGGGCCTGCCGGCCATGGCGACCTTCTCAGTTTCGATGCCGCGAATCATCGCCTGTTCATCGCCATGCACGATCACGGCGTCAGCGTGGTCGACACCAAGACGAACAAACTTGTCAAGTACATCTCGAATGTCCCCAGCCCAAATGGCAGCGCCATCGATGGCCACTACTTCTTCGTCACCGCCGCCGAGGGCCCCGGCGCCGGGAAAGTGAATGCCATTCTGATTTTTGATGCGAACACCCTGAAGGAAGTCGGGCGGGTCAATACCAAGGGCACCTCACCCGATTGGCTGGCTATCAATCCGAAGACGCACATACTCTATGTTGCCTCGGACGACAACAATTGGGACGAGATGTACGACGTCAGCAATCCGACGAAGCCGGTGTACAAGGGCGCGATCAATCTCTATCCCGCGAAACCGGTGTCCGGTCCGGACGTGGGGACGATAGTTCCCGCCAAGAATACGATCTACCAGGCCGATGATGCGTACGTCCTGAAGATCAATGCGACGACCGGACAGATAGAGGACCATTTCGACACGCGTGTCAAGCTAGGAAAACACGGAGGCACCAAAGCATCATACTTTGATCAAAAGAACAACCGGCTGTGGTTCGCGACCACGAACCATCCGAACCCGGGCGTGCTCGTGCTGACTCCCGACTCGGGGCTCATCAAGACGCTTCCGGAGTCGGGCGGTGTTGACGATGCGCAAGCCGATCCGGGGCTTGGCCTGTTGTATCTGTTTTCGAGTTCGTCCAAGGGCTTCGACGTCTACGACCTGAACGCCATGACGCATCTGACCCATGTCTCGACCGGGTACGGCTTCACCCACACCGGCATGGTTGATCCCGCAACGCATTTGGTCTATGCATTCGGCGGCGCGGGCCCCGATCTGGTGGTGTACAAGCCCGTCAAGGAATGAATCGACCGCTGTCGCTGACCACCAACGCGCGCCGGCTCGCCAGAATCTGGCGTGCCGGGCGCGTTGCGGTCGGGGGCGATGTCGCGTTCAAATGGTTTGCGCCGATGTTGACGATCCGGGCAGCGCGATGACGTGCCGTCGCCTGCTTCCATGAACTACCGAATTTGATGAATCCCTACTCCGTGTTTGTAAGTCAATCGAGACCCCGCCGACAAGCCGCTCCGCCATTGTCGGGTAATGGTTGTAAAGGCGGAAGAACGTTGACGATGCTGTCGTCCCGATTATTCCGCGCCGGTGCGGTCGGACTCATGCTTTCGCTGGCCGGGTGCGCCACCTATCACGCGTTGCCTCCTCCGGATCACGCCAACCTCAAGCCTGGGCTTGCACAACTGGACCTCACGGTGCCGTCGCGCGGGACGGACGGAGCAGCCAGAAAAATAGATTCGAGCAAGCCGCTGGCACCCAGCGATGTCGGCATGATCGCAGTTCTCAACAATCCGGATCTCGCAGCCGAGCCCGGGCAGCTCGATGCCGCCCGGGCGGACCTGCTTTCCGAGTCGCTTTTGCCGAATCCGTCGGTCGGCATTGCCTATGCGTTTCTTCTGGGTGGGGCGGCAACCAACGATTCCCTCGGCCTGTCGATCGCGCAGGACATTCGGTCCATCCTGACCTACGACCTGCGCGTCAAGGCCGCGAAGGCGCGACTGGCACAGGTCAGCGCAAGCCTGCTGTGGCAGGAATGGCAGGTGGCGCAGAAGGCTCGGTTGCTGGCTGTGGATATTCATGCCGACGAACGCGAGCTCGCCGCGCGCGGCAAGGAACTCAAGCTGCTGAACGATGAAGTTGCGCGGGTACGCGCGGTGACGGCCGCCGGCAATCTCGACATCACCGTCGAGGCGCCGTTGCTGGCTGCCCAGGCTGGCGCCGAGAGTGCCATCGCGGCCACCCGCATGACGCTTCTGAAGGATTGGCAGAGCCTCGATGCGCTGATCGGCCTTATACCATCGGCGCGCTTCGCCATCGCGGCGCCCGAGCCGGCGAAGCTCGTGGACGACATCGGCCCGATGGTGAAGACCCTGCCGGCGCGGCGTCCCGACCTGGTGGCGTTGCGGCTTGGGTACCAGGCTTCGCAACTGGATGTGCGCCGGGCGATCGTTGGCCAGTTCCCGGCGTTCAGCCTGGGCGTGGCGGGCGGCTGGGACACCTCGCGGGTGTACTCCGCGGGGCCGACCATCAACATGGACCTGCCGATTTTCAATCGAAACCAGGGGGTCATCGCCACGGCCCGGGCCAGCCGCAGCCAATTGCGCGCCGAGTACCAGGCGCGGCTCGACGACGCGGAGGGAACCAGCAAAGCCCTGCTCGCGCGCGAGCAGATGACCGAGGCCAACCTCAAGAATGCGCAGTCCGCGTCGAAAGAGGCCGATTCGCTGGCGGACTCCGCTCTGCGTGCCTACCACCAGGGTAATCTTGGGCTACGCGACCTGACAGATTACCAGACGACGGCGCTCGAACGGCAGCTGGATGTGCTCGGTTATCAGCGAACACTGCAAGAGACGGCGCTGGCGCTATCGATCGAACTCGGTGTTGGCTTCCCCAAGACTATGCTCGTTTCTCCAAGCGAAGTGAAGAATCCATGAAAACCTCTTTCATTCTTGTTCCCATCATATGCGCGGCACTCGGCTCCACCGCCGCGCTTGCCGATGACGACGCCGGCAATTCCAGCGTCCTGGTCAGCCTGATCCCCCTGAAGGAAGGTAGCCTTCCCACCACCGTGACCACGTATGGCAGGGTTATGCCGGCCGAAAAGGGGCGGGAAAGCATCTCCGCGATGATCTCCGCGCGGGTCAGCAATGTTCGTGTTCGCGTCGGCCAGGAGGTCGACAAGGGCACGCAGATGATCACACTGATCCCGAGCCCAGAATCCAGGGCGGCCTATAAGCAGGCCAAACAGGCCGTCGTGACGGCCGACCGCCTTCTGGAGCGCAGCCGCTCATTGGCCAGCGCCCACATGGAGACCGCGGCGCAGCTGGCGCTGGACGAGAAAACCGCCGCGGATGCGCACTCTACGCTCGACGCGCTGCAGGAGGAGGGCGCGAGCGGAGTGTCCACGCTGAAGGCGCCTTTCAAGGCCATGGTCATGAGCGTCAGCGTGAGTTCGGGCGCGGTGGTCACGCCGGGGACCCTGCTCATTGAACTTGCCGATTCCAAAGACCTGGTCTTCCAGACGGGGGTCGTGCCGTCGCAGGCGGCTCGCATCAAGAAGGGCGACGCGGTGACCATGACGCCGGTCAGCGGCGGTGGCGCTTTTCACGGGAAAGTTGCGATGCGTGGGTCGGTCGTTAGCCTGCAGAACGGCCTGATCCCGATCAATGTCGCCATAACGGGGGGCGATCCGCTGGCCGGTGAGATGGCCACGGCAACTATCGATACGGGCCGGCAGCGTGGGTACGTCGTTCCCCATGCCGCGATTCTGCTCAACGACAGCGGCCAGACTTATGTCGTGCAGTCGGTGAAGGCCGTCGCCAAGAAAGTGCCGGTCGCCGTCATCGGCGCCGAAGGTGACATGAACGTGATCAGTGGTCGGCTCGTTGCCGGCGCGCCGGTGGTTGGCGCGGGAAATTATCAGCTCGATGATGGCGACAAGATGCGGCTCAGCAATTCGAATACCAGTGCTTTGGGTGGGAAGGCTGCCAAATGAACTTTGTCGACTGGGTTGAGCGCCATGCGCGATCCCTCATTTTCATAGCCTTCGCATTGACGCTGGCGGGAGTTTTTGCCGCGCTCACTCTTCCGATTCAACTCTTTCCCAGCGTCAGTTTTCCCCGCGTCCGAGTCGAGATCGATAGCGGCGACATGCCGGCAAAGCAGATGTTAATCGACGTGACGGAGCCCCTGGAGAAGGTTTCGCGTGCCGTTCCGGGCGCGGTGAACGTCACCTCGACGACCACGCGCGGCTCGTCGGAAATTTTCGTCAATTTCCCGTGGGGAACGGACATGAGCCGGG
Organism: Candidimonas sp.; assembly: GCA_004298545.1. Taxonomy (GTDB): domain Bacteria; phylum Pseudomonadota; class Gammaproteobacteria; order Burkholderiales; family Burkholderiaceae_B; genus SCQX01. The sequence goes on from SCQX01000277.1 coordinate 13,022, forward strand.
CCGTCCTTAGCGTCGACGCGGCATTTGCGCAGAAATTGCCTGATCTTCCGGCGGGCACCGGGTACGACGTCATCCAGATGAGCCCGAACTCGGTCATGCCGTTCGTGTCGTACGCACTGATCTCCAATAAAATCTCGCCCACGGAACTGAAGACCCTCGCGCAGTATCAGATCGCGCCATTGCTGACCGGAATTCCGGGCGTGCGGCAGGTTTCCACCCTTGGCGGCGAAACCAAGGAGGTGCAGGTTTACGTCAGCCCCCACCGGCTCCAGGCGTATGGCCTTACCCTGACCGACGTGTCGACCGCGATCTCGGGAACGAACACGCTGGAAGCGGTGGGCCGCATCCAGGACAACGGTCTGCTCTATCTGGTGATTGCGAACAACCAGTTCAAGTCCATCGCAGCGATTCGCGACGTGACCCTGCACATTGCGAATGGCAAGGTGGTCCGCCTGGGCGATATTGCGAAGGTGGAGATGGGGACGGTGCCGCAGTGGCTGCTGGTGGACGACAACGGGCAGCCGTCGGTCAACGTCAACGTCTTTCAGCAGGATACCGCGGACACGCTGAAGCTGGACAAGGAGGTTCAAGCGAAGCTGGATGCCTTCATGAAGACCCAGCCGGCATCCATCCAGGTTCACAAGTGGTATGACCAGGCCCAGCTCGTCAGCTCGTCGATAGCGGCGGTGGAGGAGGCGATCGTCATCGGCCTCATCCTGGCCGCCTGCGTAATTCTCGGATTCCTGCGCAACTGGCGGGCGGCATTCGTCGCGATGGTCACGGTGCCGATGTCGGTGATGACCACGTGCCTGCTGCTCTCCGCCCTGGGCATGAGTTTCAACATCATGACGCTGGGCGGGATCGCGGCCGCGATCGGCCTGCTGATCGACGATGCCATTGTCATGGTCGAACAGATCGCCCGGCGCGCGGGTGTGCCGGGGCTGGAACAGCCTCGACGGACGGTGCTCGCGTCTGCGCGGGAATTCCTCTCGCCGCTGACGGGGTCCAGCAGCGCCACCATCATCATGTTCATTCCGCTGGCGTTCCTCTCCGGCGTCACAGGGGCGTTTTTCAAATCCCTGTCGTTGACGATGGCGGCATCGCTCATCATCTCGTACGGGTTCACCGCGCTGCTGGTGCCGCTGTTGTCGTGCGGGATCATCGACTTCAAGAAGTGGCATGATCCCTCGCATGGGCGCGAGACGTGGTCGCGGCGCACGCATGGGCGCATCCTGAGAGCGCTGTTCGCGGCGCCGGGGCTGACCGCCGTCATCCTCGTCGTCCTGATCGGCATCGGTTATTTGGGCTACGCCCACGTAGGCACCGGCTTCCTGCCGAAGATGGACGAAGGCGGTTTCGTGCTCGATTATCAGACCAAGCCGGGAACGTCGCTCGTCGAGACCAATCGCGAACTCTCGCAGGTCGAGGCGATCATCAGCAAGAGCCCCTACGTCGACACGTACACGCGCCGGACCGGCGCGGGCCTGGGCGGAGACCTCAACCTTCCGTACCAGGGCGATTTCTTCGTCCACCTGGTGCCGCCGTCGAAACGGCCGCCGATCTGGGAGGTGATGAATTCCCTCTCGGCGCGCATCAACAGCCAGGTTCCGGGAATCGACTACGACACGCATCAGTTGTTGTCCGACATGATCGGCGACATGGTTGGCCGCCGGCAGCCGGTGGTCGTCAACCTGAGCGCCAAGGACCCGGGCGTTCTTACCGATGCCGCCGACAAAGTCGCGGCCGCGATCAAGAAAATCGACGGAATCGAGCCGTCGTCGGTGGACCCTGGCACCTTGCCGACGGGCGATGCGCTGGAAGTCACCGTCGACCAGGCGCAGGCGGCGATGAATGGCCTCACGGCGTCCGACGTCAAGGATCAGATCTACCGCTATCTGCACGGTTCCTCGATCAGCAAGTACATGGGGCGCGTGCAGGACGTTGGCTTGAGGCTCTGGGTACAGCCGCAGAATGTCGGCGGCCGCGAGAATGGCTCGCTCTATCGTGACGATCTGTCGAACCTCCTGATACAGGCGCCGAACGGGCATGCCTATCCGCTTGGAACGATGGCCAAGGTAAAATTCGTCAGCGGCCAGCCCGCGCTCTTCCGCGACAACCTGGCGCAAATCGTCTCGCTGACGGCGCAGACCAACGGCAAGCGTGACCTGGGATCGACAGTGGCCGCGGTGAAACAGGTGCTGGACAAGCCCGGCACACTGCCCAGCGGGGTCTATTACACGCTGGGCGGCGCCTACAAGCAGCAGCAAGAGGCAGCGCATGGGATGGTCATCACGTTCAGCGCGGTGGTGCTGGCCGAAATCATCCTGTTGCTCTTTCTTTACGAACGATTCTCGCTGCCGATCATCATTCTGTTCACGTCGCTGGTTTCCACGGGGGCGGTTTTCACCGGCCTGTGGCTTACCGGCACCGAGCTCAACATCACCGCGATGATGGGGATGGTGATGATCCTTGGTATCGCGACTGAGATGGCGATCTTCCTGGTATCGGAATACCAGATGCTCGAGAAGGAAATGCCGCCGGAGGAGGCGATCTACCAGGCCGCCCTGAATCGATTCCGCCCCATCCTCATGAGCACACTGGCGATGATTCTGGCGCTGCTGCCGCTGGGCGCCGCGATCAGCGGTTCGGGCGACCAGATGCTGCAGCCGCTGGCAATTGCCATCATCGCCGGGATCGTGGTGCAGCTGCCGCTGGTTCTTCTGGTCATGCCGGCGCTGATCAAGCTGACCATGCGTCGGGGGGCGAAGGTGCAGCACAGTCTTGCGGCGGGATAGG
>SCQX01000278.1 GCA_004298545.1 Candidimonas sp.
GGCGCCACGCCATGATCATGGCCGTCAGCGGAATCGGCGTCATGTCGGTGCTGATGGGGGTGCTGCCCACCTACCATATGGTAGGCATCGCGGCGCCCATTCTGTTCCTGCTGTTCCGTATCGTGCAGGGCGTTTTCGTGGGTGGCGTGACCGCCACCTCGCATACCATGGCCACGGAAACGGTGCCACCGCGCCTGCGCGGGTTCATTACCGGCATCGTGGGCACGGGCGCCGCGGTCGGCTCGCTGCTCGCATCCGCCGCCTATTCGGTCGCCGCACTGATGTTCCCGGGCGAAAGCTTTGCCGTCTGGGGCTGGCGCGCAATGTTCTTCTTTGGCGTGCTGCCACTGATCATCGCTTGGCTGATCAACCTGCTGGTCGGCGAATCACCACTGTGGCTCGATACCGCCAAGACGGGGCACAAGAGCAAGACGCCAGTCAAAGAGGTCTTCTCACGGGAAAACGCGGGCGCGAACACCGTGACGCTGATGATCGTGATCGGCGGCGGCATCATGATTTACCTCACGCAAAGCTACATGCCGGCGTTTTTGAAGCTGGTCAACAAAGTGACGAACGAGGACTTAGGCCTGATGCTGATCGTCGCGAACTTCGCGGCCATCGCGGCAACCCCGATTCTGGGCGCGCTGTCCGAAGTATTCGGGCGCAAACCCGTTTTCATCGCCATCGGGCTGGTCGACCTCATCCTCATTCCCTACTGCTACATCCATCTGAACGGCCTGACGACGGCATCTTTGGGGGAAATTTACTTCTACGCGGCCGCACTCACCTTCCTCGGCAATGCACCGCTGGGGCCCATGATCATCTACCTCAATGAACGTTTCCCCACCAAGGTTCGCGCAACCGGAGTGGCGGTCTCGTGGAGCATCGGCTTCGCCATAGGCGGCATGATGCCCACGTTCGTGACGCTTGCCGCGGGCAGCCCCGCCAACATGCTGACATCGGTGCTGGCCTTCCTGCTGGCTGCCATCGCCATCTATATCATCGGCGGTATCCTCACGCCCGAAACCCGTGGCGACATGGCGTACGTGGGCGCCGGCGGCGAGGTCGTGCACTCGTCGAAGCGCTTGGCGGATAATCGCTGAACGGACTATAAAAGAAAGAACGAAGGAACGTGGCAAGGTGCCGGCACCAGTCCCGCGCGATTATTGCGGGACGGGTGCCGGCTAAAGTTACTAAATAGTTAGTGAGACAACAAGCGCGGCCAGGCGGGCTGTCGCAACGCCGCGCCGCTGCGGGAGACATGAAATGGGTGACGAGTACGGAACAGTAAAAGTCGCGGCGGTTCAGGCCGCGCCGGTATTCCTGGACCGCGAGGGGTCGACGAAAAAGGCGTGCGAGCTGATACGGGAGGCCGGCAGGAACGGCGCGCGCATCATTGGTTTTCCAGAGGGGTTCATTCCCACCCACCCCGTGTGGTACGACTATCACGTCGCCACCGGCAAAACCGCCATGCACTTCGCCACCGAGCTGTTCAAGAACGCGGTGGAAATTCCCGGGAAGGTTACCGATGCGCTTGGCGAGGCGGCGCGCGAGGCCAACGCCTACGTCGTCATCGGCGTGTGCGAAAAACGCGCCGGCACCATCGGCACCATGTACAACTCCCAGGTCTATATAGGCCCCGACGGCAAGCTGTTGGGCAAACATCAGAAAATCATGCCAACGGTTGGCGAACGGCTGGTTCACACCGGCGGGTTCGGCGACACGCTTGGCGCGTTCCAGACCGAATTCGGGCCGATGAGCGGCCTGATTTGCGGCGAGAACTCCAACCCGCTGGCGGTGTTCGCGCTGACGGCCGAGGGCACGCGCATCCACGTCATGAGCTGGCCCAACCACTTCCCGACCAGCTTCGATCCCATGCGCGGCCGCGTTGCCGTCGAGTCGCAGTCGTTCGCCCAGATGAGCAAGGCGTTCGTCATCTCGGCCTGCGGCACCGTGAACGAAGACATGATTCAAAAGCTCCAGGCCGGCCCGGAAGGCGAAAAATACCTGCGCGACCCCACGCGCTCCGGCGGCAGCGTGATCGTGTCGCCCGACGGGCGTGTCATCGCGGGCCCGCTGGGCGCCGAGGAGGCCATTCTGTATGCGGACTGCGAACTCGAGCTGGGTGTCAGGATGAAGCTCAACCACGACTTCTCGGGGCACTACAACCGGCCCGACATCTTCCAGCTGCACGTCAACCGCGGCGCGCCGCACATCTACACGGTATC
>SCQX01000279.1 GCA_004298545.1 Candidimonas sp.
GCGCCGCCGCGCCCCTGGCGCGACAAGGAGTCGGCGCTGTCGTGATAGACGCGAAAAACCTGATTGACGAAACGCGTACGGTAACCGGCGCGCGCCATGGCCCGCCACACCAGGCTCTCGGGCACGAAGCCGGGAATATCCTCTGGAAATGGGTAATCGCGCAGCACCGCCGTGTTCAGGCAACCGAACTTTTCACCGCGCACGCGGTGGCGAAATGTCATCTCCAGCGACGATACGTCCATCACGTCGCGCGGGAACTTGTCCCCCACGACGCGGCCATCGGGCCGCGCGCACAAGCCAGTGACCGCGGCGTAACGCGCGCGCTCGCCGGGCGGGATGCCCCGCCATACGCTGTGCATCGCGCGCAAGGCGTCCGCGCCGAGGCTGTCATCGCTGTCGAGCGCAACGAGCAGTTCACCCCGCGCTTCGCGCACCCCGTGATTGAAAGCGGTTTTCTTGTGCTGGTTGGGCTGCCAGACGTAGCGGATGGGAAAGTTCGCCTCCGCCTGCCAGGCACGAACGCGGCCGCGCGTATCGTCGGTTGAACCGTCGTCGACCACGAGCCACTCGAACCCACGGAACGTCTGCCCGCACAACGATGAATAGACACGCCCGAGCGTGTGCGCCCGGTTGTACGTCGGCGTAAGAACGGTGAACGGAAACTGCCACGCGCCCATTGCGTCCCCGCCAGGCGGGATATCAGGCCCGCTTTACTTTTTCCAGCATCTTGAATATGCCCTTGGGCGACCCGACGAACAGCCGCTTGAACGACTTGCCCAGACAACGACGCTCTAGCGTGTTGCGACGCGTACGCTTGATTTCCGCCATAATGATCTCCAATCATGAACTGCCGACGCGTGCGGCGCGCACCGTTCGCGCGCCGCCGATGCACTTGTCGCCGACGCACTTCCCATACCCGCCGCGCGGAAACTCGCCCGGCAAACTTGCGATTTTACTGTAAATCGGCCGATGCGGCCGCCAGACTTCGGGCGGCGCCCTCGAACGACACACGATGAATTCACCGATACGCATCTTTGGCGCCCGCCAGAACAATCTGAAGAACCTGGATGTCACCATCAACACTGGCGAGCTCCTCGTCCTGACCGGCGTCTCGGGGTCGGGCAAAAGTTCACTGGCATTCGACACCCTGTACGCCGAAGGGCAGCGGCGTTACGTTGAAACTTTCTCGCCCTACGCCCGGCAGTTCCTCGACCGCATGGACAAGCCCAAGGTGGACCGCATCGAGGGCATCCTGCCCGCCATCGCCATCGACCAGGTCAATCCGGTGCGCAACTCGCGCAGCACCGTCGGCACGATGACCGAGGTCAACGACCACCTGAAGCTGCTGTACGCGCGCATGAGCCGCCTCTACTGCCGGCGCTGCGGCACTGAAGTGCGCCGCGACAGCGCCGAGTCGATCCAGCAGGCGCTCTCCCGGCGCTCCGAACTGCGCAATGCCCGCCTGACCATTACGTTTCCCATCGTCATACCGGCCAACTTCACGGAAGAGGAGGTACGCGGCTTCCTGCAACAGCAAGGGTACACGCGCGTCCACCACGAGGAAACCCTCACCCGCCCTGCCGCCGGCATCGCGAAGAAAGGAAACAAGAAATCCGCCCGCAAGACAGCGGGCGACGCGCTCGAAACACTGCGCGTACTGCACGTCACACAAGACCGTTTCCGCTACGCCAGCGCCGAGCCGGCGCGCGTCATGGAAGCGCTGGACGCCGCGCTGCGGCAGGGCAACGGCCGCCTGGCGGTGCATGCTGCCGACGATGACGGTCGGGAACTGTCGGTGTCGCGCTTCAGCAGCCACCTGCACTGCGCGCAATGCGACATCACTTATACGCCAGTCTTGCCCAGCACGTTCTCGTTCAATTCCCCGCTGGGCGCTTGCGAGGCCTGCCATGGTTTCGGGCGCGTCATGGGGATCGATTACGGCCTGGTCGTGCCCGACGAGAAAAAAACGCTGCGCGAGGGCGCCGTCAAACCCTGGCAAACCAACAGCTACAAGGAGTGCCAGGCCGAGATGGAACACTATGCCGCCAAAGCCGAGGTGCGGCTGGACATCCCTTGGAACGCGCTGAACGAGCGCGAGAAACGCTGGGTGATCGACGGCGCGCCCGACTGGAAAGGGGGCCGGCAGGCCTGGAAAACGCAATGGTACGGTATCCAGCGCTTCTTCGACTGGCTGGAATCGCGCGCGTACAAGATGCACGTGCGCGTACTGCTGTCGAAATATCGCGCCTACACGCCCTGCCCGGTTTGCGGCGGCTCGCGCCTGAAACCCGACGCAACTCTCTGGCGCCTCGGCAACGAACCACTGCCGGTCGACGAACGCTACCCGCGGTTCATGCCGATGCACGCCGAATGGACGCGCGCGCAGCTTGATGCGTTGCCGGGCATGAGCATCCACGACCTGATGTCGCTGCCCATCGAACGCGTGCGCGGCTATTTCGCCAACCTGCATTTCGGCGCGACGGCGCTGGACGCCGCCATCGAACTGGTGCTCGACGAAGTCCGAACCCGCCTGAAATTCCTCTGCGATGTCGGTCTGGGCTACCTGTCGCTGGACCGCCAGAGCCGCACCCTGTCGGGCGGTGAAGTGCAACGCATCAACCTCACCACGGCGCTGGGAACCTCGCTGGTCAACACGCTATTCGTCTTGGACGAACCATCCATCGGGCTGCATCCGCGCGACATGCACCGCGTGATCGAGGTCATGCGCCGTCTCCGCGCCAACGGCAACACGCTGGTGGTCGTGGAGCACGATCCGCAGGTAATCGTCGCGGCCGACCGCGTACTCGACATCGGCCCGGGCCCGGGGGAGCGCGGCGGCCACATCATCTTCGATGGCACACCCGAACAGCTGCGCCTCGCGGATACGCTCACCGGCAACTATCTCGGCGGGCGCCTGCGCGTGGAAGCGCCGCGGCCGCTGCCGGTGGCGCCCGATACGCCGCGTCTGGTTCTCGACGGGGTCCGCGCGCACAATCTCAAGCAGGTATCGCTGTCGATACCGCTGGGCCGGCTGGTCTGCGTGACAGGCGTATCGGGATCGGGCAAGTCCACGCTCGTCCAGGACGTCCTGTATCGCGCGATCCTCAAACACCTGGGGCGCCCCACCGAACCACCGGGCGAATACCAGCATCTGCTGGGCGTCGAGCGGATCGCCGATGTGGTCATGGTCGATCAAGCTCCCATCGGCAAGACGACCCGCTCCAATCCCGCCAGCTATGTCGGCGCCTTCGACGCCATCCGCAAGATTTTCGCCAATGCGCCCCTGGCGCGCGAGCGCGGCTATACCGCCGGCACCTTCAGCTTCAACAGCGGCGACGGACGCTGCCCCACCTGCGGCGGCACCGGTTTCGAACACATCGAAATGCAGTTCCTGTCCGATGTCTACCTGCGCTGCCCGGACTGCGATGGCAAACGCTTCCGGTCCGAAATCCTGGAAGTGCGCACCGAGCATCTGGGGCGCACCGCGTCCATCGATGAAGTGCTCGACATGACGGTGCGCGAGGCCATGGAATTTTTCAGCGGTCTGCGCGACGTGCGGGCCGGGCTGATGCCGCTGGCCGACGTGGGCCTGGAATACGTGCGGCTGGGCCAGCCCGTACCAACACTCTCTGGCGGCGAAGCGCAACGCCTGAAGCTGGCCGGGCACCTGGCCGCGGCCGCCCGCGGCGGCCTCGCGGCGGCCAGGGTTGCCAAGAAAGGCAGCCTGTTCCTGTTCGACGAACCAACCACCGGCCTGCATTTCGATGACGTCGCCCGGCTGATGCGCGCTTTCCGGAAGCTGCTGGCGGCCGGCCACACGCTTCTGATCATCGAACACAATCTCGACGTCGTGCGCGCCGCCGACTGGGTCATCGACCTCGGTCCCGAAGGCGGCGACGCGGGTGGACGCGTGGTCGGGGAAGGCACGCCCGCCGACCTGATGAACATCCCGCAATCGCACACCGGCCAGGCGCTGCGCGAGTACATGAACACCATCGTCGGCACAGCGGCGCCCCGCGCCGGCACATTGGCCGAACCATCACCGGGCTACGCGGATGCGGGCACGCCACTGCAAAGGGCCTTCGCGCGGCGACGCGGCAACAGCATCGACATCGTCAACGCCCGCGAACACAACCTGAAAAATCTGTCCGTCTCCATCCCGCGCGACACCTTCACCGTGGTCACCGGCGTATCGGGATCGGGCAAATCCACGCTGGCGTTCGACATTCTGTTCAACGAGGGCCAGCGCCGCTATCTGGAATCGATCAATGCCTACGCGCGCACCATCGTGCAGCCGGCAGGCAAACCGGATGTCGACGCGATCTACGGCATCCCACCCACCGTCGCCATCGAACAGCGCACCAGCCGAGGCGGACGCAAGTCCACTGTGGGTACCATGACGGAAATACACCACTTCCTGCGCCTCCTGTACGTCAAGCTGGGAACCCAGATGTGTCCGGACTGCCACGTACCGGTGGAACCCCAGCGGCCGGAACAAATCTTCGCGCAGCTGCTGCGCGATCACCGCGGCGAACACATTGGCATCCTTGCGCCGCTGGTCACCGCCCGCAAAGGCTATTACACCGACCTGGCCAAGTGGGCGGCGGGCAAGGGGCACACGCACCTGTACGTGGATGGTGAATTCATCGCGGTGTCTCCGTGGCCGCGCCTGGACCGCTATAAAGAGCACACGATTTCCCTGCCGATCGCCGACCTCGTGGTCGATCCCGCCAGTGAATCGGCGTTGCGCGAGGCGGTGCGGCACGCGCTGGAACACGGACACGGCAACCTGGACGCGCTCGTCGGGCTGACCAACGGCACCCAAGGTACGCTGGCCCAGCGCCGTGCCAGCGGCCCGGGCAGCGCGCCGCGACTGTTGCATTTCTCGACCAAGCGGGCTTGCCCGAAATGCGGCACAAGCTATCCCGAACCCGATCCGCGCCTGTTTTCGTACAACTCCAAACATGGCTGGTGCCCCACCTGCTTCGGCACCGGGCTGCGCCTGCCAGGCTTCGATGCCGAACAAACCGGCGAAGAAACTATCTGGAACGACTGGTACGAGGGAGAACCGGAAGCGTGCCCGACTTGCAACGGCCAGCGCCTGAACCGCGTGGCGCTTGCCTTCCGCTGGCGCGACCGCTCGATTGCCGAGCTCGCGGCGCTGCCGATCAGCGATGCGCAGACGTTCTTCACCGCGCTGGTGAGCCGCGGCCGCGAGGCGGAGATCGCGCGCGATCTCCTGACGGAAATCCGCGGCCGGCTCGATTTTATGCGGACAGTCGGCCTGGGCTACCTCACGCTCGATCGCGCGGCCCCGACGCTGTCGGGCGGCGAGGCGCAGCGCATCCGGCTCGCGGCGCAACTCGGCTCGAACCTGCAAGGCGTCTGCTACGTGTTGGACGAACCGACGATCGGGCTGCATTCCCGCGACAACCGCATTCTGCTCGACGCCCTCGGGAAGCTGGAAAATCACGGCAACACCCTGGTGGTCGTCGAGCACGACGACGACACGATCCGGCGCGCCTCCCACATCGTCGACATCGGGCCCGGGGCGGGAACGCGCGGCGGAAGGGTGGTCGCGCAAGGACGTATCGACGATCTCATCGCCCAGCCGCAATCGGTCACCGGGCACTACCTCGCGCACCCGCTGCGCCATCCCTCGCGGCCGCGGCGCGCGGTGCGCGACGACACGCCGGTCATCACGATACACGACGCCCATCGGCACAACCTGCACAACGTCGACGCCCGCATTCCCGTGGGCCGGCTCAACGTGATCACCGGCGTCTCGGGCTCGGGCAAATCCACCCTCGCGCGCGACGTGCTGCTCGACAACCTGGCCGCAGCGGTGGCGCAACGGCGGGCGCCGAACTGGCGCGGATGCGCGTCCATCACCGGTTGGGAACCCATCGACCGCGTCCTGGAGGTGGATCAGACGCCCATCGGCAAGACACCGCGTTCCTGCCCCGCCACCTATGTCGGCTTCTGGGATACGGTGCGCCGGCTGTTCGCCGACACGCGCGAGGCGCGGCTGCGCGGCTGGGGGCCGACGCGCTTTTCCTTCAATACCGGCGAGGGGCGCTGCCCCATCTGCGAAGGCCAAGGCCTGCGCCGGCTGGAAATGAGCTTTCTGCCCGACGTGAAAGTCCCGTGCGACGCCTGCGGCGGCCAACGGTTCAACCAGGACACGCTGAGCGTGACACTGCGCGACAAAAGCGCGGGAGAAATTCTGAAAATGGAAGTGGACGAGGCAATCGGCTACTTTGCGGCGCACTCCAAAATCGTTCGGCCGCTGCGGCTCATGCAGGATGTGGGGCTGGGCTATCTCACACTGGGCCAGCCGTCGCCCACGCTGTCGGGCGGGGAAGCCCAGCGCATCAAACTGGTCACGGAACTGGTGAAGGCACGGCTCGACGACGGCGTGCTCAAGA
>SCQX01000280.1 GCA_004298545.1 Candidimonas sp.
CCGGATTTGCTCCGCCGTCTGGCTGCGGCGGCACGACCCGGCCATCCGGCGTTCGCACGCACACCGAACGGCCCCCATCCGCTATGCCTGGTCACGCACCGTGCCATGACGCCAAGCCTGGAGGCATTTCTTGACGCAGGCGGGCGGCAGGTCCTGGCCTGGGTGCGGCACTGCCACGCGCAAACCGTTGATTTCCCCGCGGACGACTGCCTCATCAACCTCAACACGCCGCAAGACTGGACACGCTGGGAAAACGCCTGAGGTTCCATGGTTCAAGCCGAGCGTTTCTTGCGGTCCAGCGTTCAGGCGCGAATGGTACGAGGCCGTGCTGCTCAACCCGCAGGCCGCGCAGCGGCATGCCGATTCAGGCGGCGCCGTAAACCGTCGCAAAATTGCAGGGGCGCTGACGGCTGTCGAGCTGTGGTTGCAGTATCTTTTCCCAGGCCAATCGACAGGCGCCCGTCGAACCGGGCAGGCAGAACACCAGCGTATCGTTGGCAATGCCGCACAGTGCCTCGGATTGCAGCGCCGACGTGCCCACATCCTGCCAGGAGAGATGGCGAAACAGCTCGCCGAAACCGGGAACGAGCTGATCCATTAGGGGGGTGACGGCGGGAATGGTGGCTTTACCCCGCGCAAAGCCCGTGCCGCCAGTGCTCAGGATGACCTGAATGGCGGGATCGGCAATCCAGTCGCTGACTATTTTGCGTATCTGATAGCGGTCGCTGGAACAGAGCGCGCGGGCCTGCAACGCGTGGCCCGCTTCCTGAAGCGCGGTGCGAAGATATTCCCCCGACGTGTCGCCCTTCGGCGGCGAAACGCATGGATTGGGCGTGGCGCTTGCGCTACCGGGCGCCTGGAGACGGTTGGAGATCGTCAGCACCGCGCACCGCAGACTGACGACAGGCGAGGTTGAATCGGCTTTCATGGTAGACGATGTGGGTGAAAGGGGGTTGGCAAGCCCACGTATCCGGACAGGAGTGTGCAAACCGACCAGACGGGACGCTATGAGGCCCGGCATCGGGGATTCATTGTACGGTCTCGCGGGCCCCGGTGCCCGATTGGCGGACGCGCGCCATTGCCGAAGATCAAACGGCAATCAAACGGCGCACTAGCGCGCCAGCTCGGCAATGAGTTTCCCCATGAAGCGCTCGCACGCGTCCACTTGTGAAACTTCGATGTACTCGTTGGGCTGATGCGCCTGATCGATGGACCCCGGCCCGCAGACCACGACTGAAAATCCACGCTTCTGGAAATGCCCGCCTTCGGTCGCGTACGGCACGACGCCGCAGTGCGAACAACCCGACAGACGCATGGCGGTGCGCTGCGCCGTGTCGTCGCCATCGCCAGTCAGCGGCGGCGAATCCGCCAGCAGCGTCGTCGTGATCGACGACTCGGAAGCAATGGCTCTCATCGCCGGCAGCAGGCTGTCGCAGTAGGCCCGAAAACGATCGAGGGTGTCCTGTGGACGCTCGCCCGGCAGCGCCCGCACATCCCACAGGAACGAACACTCGCGGGAAATGATGTTCACGGCCGTGCCGCCGTGAACGATGCCAACGTGAATCGTGGAGTACGGTGGAACGAACGCGCAATCAGCCGCGGCCCGGGCCTTGTTTCCGGCCATCGTATCTTCCAGAAAGGTAATGAGGCGCGCCGCCGTCATCACCGCGCTGACGCCCCGCTGCATCTGGCTCGAATGCGCCTCGTGGCCAGTGACCGTGGTGCGCGCGGCGGCCAACCCCTTGTGCGCCATGACAGGCCTCATGTCGCTGGGCTCGCCGATGATTACCGCGCTGGGTTTCGCGATATCCCGGACCAGGCGATCGATCATGGCCGGAGCCCCCACGCAACCGACCTCCTCGTCATAACTGAGCGCGAAGTGAATGGGGCGTTTGATTCCCGATCGAACCATGTCGGGCACCGCGGCCAACCCGACGGCGATGAACGACTTCATGTCGCTGGTGCCGCGACCGTACAGCCGGCCATCCTTGTTCGTAACGACAAACGGATCGGTATCCCAGGGCTGCCCATCCACTGGCACCACGTCCGTGTGGCCGGAAAGCACCACGCCACCCTCGACGTTGGGCCCCACCGTTGCAAACAGGTTGGATTTTTTACCGTCGGCGCTCTTCACCAGGTGGCTTTCCACCTGAAAGCCGGCCAGATACTCGCGGACATGGTCGATCAGCGCAAGATTCGAATTCCGCGACACGGTATCGAACCCCACCAGCGTTGAAATCATGCTTAGTGATTCTTGCTTCATCGTGCATACTCCTTGTTCCTTCGTTCTTCGAACCAATCGTCCCGTTTTTTGCTGGAAAGGAAACTCTGTTGAAATCGGCCTGGAACTGGCGCATTATTTCGGCGAGTGCGTCGGCGAGTGCGCGTTGCGCCTGTGTCCCACGGGGCTTGATGTTTTCACTATACAGGTATGCGGCGCAACGCAGGCGTTACAGACGCCCGCAACGACGGCCACACGGCCAACGCATCCATCACCTAGAAGCCATCGAGGAGGAATTCAATGAAATCATTATGGTTCGCCGCCATCGCCGCGGCAACAGCTATGGCGCTCGGGCCGAACGGCCCGGCGCAAGCCGCGCAACCTATCCTGATCGGGGCCAGCCTTGCCGAATCTCCTCCGGGGTCGGTGGTGCAGGGAACGGAAATCAAGGAAGGCCTGAACATCATGGCCAAGATGATCAACGACAAGGGCGGCGTGCTCGGCCGCCCATTGAAGATCATCTACCAGAATGACCAGGGCATACCCTCGCAGGGTCAGGCGGCGGTTACCAAACTCATCACGGAAGACCACGTCGTTGCCGTGACGGGCTCCCATCAAAGCTCGGTCACGATGGCCGACATCGAAGTGGCCCACCGCTTCAAGATTCCGTTCGTGAACACCAACGGCTGGGCCGACAGCATTCGCGAGAAGGGCTATCCGGAAGTCTTCAATCCAGGGAACTACAACCGGCGCGTGGTGGAAGCGGTCGTCGAAACGATCAAGGAAATGAAGCTGAAGAATGTCCTTGCGTTCGCCGAGAATACCGACTTCGGCATCGGGCAGGCCAAGGGCATCGCCAATGCGGTGGCCACCGAGCTGCCGGGCGTGAAGTACCACTACGAGGTGCTCGATCGCGCCGGCAAGGATTTCACGCCGGCGGTGCTGAAGGTGAAGTCCAACCCGCCCGACATGATCATCAACATCATGCTCGCGCCGGCGGCCTACATTCTGATGAATCAGCTGTACGACAACAATGTCGCGCCAACCAGTAAAACATGGTTTTACGATGCGGCGGGAGACACCGACAACATCGACTTCTGGCAAAACGTTCACCAGGCGGCTGTCGGCATGATAGGGTTCGGCCTCTACGATCCAAGAATGCCAATGCCGGAACTCGGCAAGCAAGTCGCGGCGCAATACCAGAAGGAATTCAAACGCCCGCCCGACCGCTTGTTGTTTCAGGCCGCCGACTCGCTGATCGTCATCGCCCAGGCCATCGAACACGCGAAGTCCACCGACAGCGCAAAGATGATCCACGCGATGGAGACCATGGAATTCCACGGCACGCGCGGTGCGTTCAAATTTTCCGACAAGCCGGGATACACGTACCATCAATGGATAGACATCCCGTACGTCACCTACCAGATCACGGCGCTCAACCAACCCATTGCGGACACCAGCCTGGTTCAACTGCCGGACAAGCCACTGCAGGTCGACAAACTGGTCAAATCCACCAAATAGGTGCCAGCGGCGGCATCCCGCCTACCGTTGCGCCCCGACCGTAACGCCATCTGGCCGCGAAGCCGCCCCGCTTCGCGGCCACTTCGGAGACACACGCAGTGTCATTAATACTGCAACTGGTTTTCAACGGCCTGGTCATCGGCCTTTATTACGCGCTGATGGCCGTCGGCCTGACGATGATCTTCGGAATTCTCAAGATCGTGAACTTCGCCCATGGCGAGTTCTACATGGTCGGGGCTTACACCTACACGCTCATCGCCCTGACTTTCGGTGTGTCGCCGTGGATCGCGCTGCCGGCGGCCGCTGTGGCCGGCGCGGCAATCGGCTGGGCAACCGAGCGGTCACTGATGCGCCCGCTCTACTCGGGTTACGGCTCATGGCAATTCATGAAAGATGAATACGCCGTCGTCGTCACATTTGCGCTGTCGCTACTGCTCATCAACCTCGCACAGCAAATCTTCGGCCCGTACTCGGCATTGGGCCCGGCGCTGTGGGGCGCATCGCGCATCGCCATCGGCCCATTCATCGTCACGGGTCAGCAAATCGTCATCGTGGGGCTGACCATCATCGTGCTGGCGGGCTTGTCGGCACTCATGAAATATTCCGTCTGGGGCAGGCAGATACAAGCGGTCGCGCAAAATCGCTTTGGCGCATCGATTGCCGGCATCAACACCGCGCGCGCCAGCAACCTGGTGTTCACCGCGTCCGGCGCGCTGGCGGCGTTCGCCGGCGCGCTGCTTGCCCCCATCATCAACCTGGACCCGTCCGTCGGCGAATTTCCGGCAATCAAATCCTATATCATCGTCGTCATCGGCGGCATGGGTTCCATACGCGGCAGTATCGTGGCGGCGCTGTTGCTGGGCGTGGTGGAAAGCCTTGGCGCGGTCTACATCTCTTATGCATACCGCGACGCCTATGGCTTGATACTGCTTATCCTGATACTCGTGTTTCGCCCCCAAGGTTTGTTCGGCGAACGCGCCCGGGAAGTCTGACTCATGGCGGTAGACCCTCGCAACGTCAATCTCCACACCACCAAACTTCGCAATGAAGTGTGGTTGAGCCTGGGTATCGTCGCCGCGCTGGCGATCGTTCCGGCATTCGTCCACTCGCCGTACTGGATCGGCGTACTCATCCTGACGATGTACTTCGCCATCGTGACCTCGGGATGGAACCTTCTTGCGGGCTACGCGGGGCAGTTCTCGCTGGCACCGGCGCCCTTCGCCATGCTGGGCGGCTACGCAACCGGCGTGCTGGCCTTCAAGCTGAACGCGCCGTTGTGGATCGGGCTGCCCGCGTCGATCGTCGTGCCGGGCCTGGTGGGCCTGGCACTCGGAAGAATCGTTTTGCGGCAGTCGGGCGTCTACCTTGCGCTGACCACGCTGGCATTCGGCGAGGTCATGCGCGTCGTCGCCTCCAACTGGATCGACGTCACGCGCGGCGACCAGGGGCTCAGCGTGCCAACGCTTACCTACAGTTATACGGCGTACTACTACATGTTCCTCGGCACGCTCGCCGTGACCGTGGGTGTGCTGTACTGCCTGCTGCGCGCGCCGCTTGGACGTTTCCTGCAAGCCATACGCGACGACGAGATCGGCGCCGCAAGCCGCGGCATCGACCTGGTCTTCTACAAAACGATTGCGTTCGCCATCAGCTGCGCAATCTGCGGGCTCGCGGGCGGCCTGTACGGCACGTTTTCGCAGCTCGTCAGCCCCGAACTGGGTATCATCGAGCAAACCGGCCTGGTCATTGCAATGGCCGTGATCGGCGGCATGGGGACATTGGTCGGGCCGCTCATCGGTGCAATCCTGGTCTACATCACGTCGCAGCTGCTGCAAGGCTACGGCTCGCTGCAGATGATAGGGGTCGCGCTGCTCGTCATTATTTTTGCACGCTTTTTTCAAGCGGGCCTATGGGGGCTGCTACGCAGATTACTGGTACGCCGGCCGACGTCGAGCTGATGCGCGTCAAGGCTGGTGCGTGCCGATTTGAATTGAATTTGAATCAACCAAACGACATCGCGGGAATACGACATTGGCACTGCTGGCCGTCAACGATCTGAAAAAATACTTCGGTGGGCTGCACGCAGTCGACGGTGTCAGCGTGCAAGTGCAAGAGGGCGATCTCGTCGGCCTGATCGGGCCGAACGGCTCTGGCAAAACGACCCTCTTGAACATGCTGTCGGGGCATCTGCACCCGGACAGCGGCAACATCACGCTCGACGGACGCGATGTTCTCGGCCTGGGGCCGGCCGGATTCACCCGCCGCGGCATTCTGCGCATGTTCCAGCTGACGCGCGTGTTCAACCGTATGTGCGCGTTCGACAACCTCATCGCCTGCGGCCTGGCGCTGGGCATGAAAGAGCATGCCGCCTACGAACGTGCCGGGCAGCTGCTCGACGAGCTGGAACTGACACGCGTGATGTATCTCGACGCGGGCCAGCTATCGGGCGGCCAAAGAAAACTCCTGGAATTCGGCTGCTGTTTCATGACGACCCCACGCATCGCACTGCTGGACGAACCCTTCGCCGCCGTGCATCCGGTCATGCGGAAAACCATGTCCGCGTTCGTGCGCCGGCGCAACGAAGCGGGCCAGACTTTCGTCCTGGTCAGTCACGACATGCAGACTATCGTCGATCTATGTCCGCGCTCGGTCTGCCTGAACGCGGGCAAAGTGCTCGCAGCGGGGGAAACGAAACAGATTCTGCAATCGCCCGCGGTCATCGAGGCATACCTTGGCGGCGACACGACGCACGAGGCGCACCATGACTGAAACCGCCGCGCTCGAGATGATCGACGTCACTTCAGGTTATCTGAGCGATATCGACGTTCTGCGAAACGTTTCCCTGTCGGTCAAAAGGGGCCGAATCAGTGGGTTGATCGGGCTGAACGGCGCGGGCAAGTCGACCCTGTTCAAGACAATCTTCGGGTTCGTCAAACCCAAGTCAGGCACGATTCGGCTCAACGGCGAAGACATCGGGGGAATCTCACCGCATGAACTGATCGACAAAGGGGTTTGGTACATCCCGCAGGAATCCAGCCTCTTCCCGTTTCTTACCGTGGAAGAAAATCTGCGTCTGCCGCTGGAAGGCCGCCCCAAACGCTTCGGCCCTGACGTCCAGAAGCGCCTGGACCGCACGCTGGCGCAATTCCCGATGCTGCGTGAAAAATTACGGGCGCAAGCCGGCGATCTTTCCGGTGGACAGCAAAAATCGCTGGAGTTCGCCAAGGCATACATGATTCAGCCCGACATTTGTCTGATCGACGAACCCAGCATTGGCCTCGCGCCGAAAGTGGCCGCCGAAACCTTCGAATGGGTGAAACACTTCGCCTCGTCGGGCATGGCGGTACTGCTGGTCGACCACAACGTACGCCGCGTGGTGGCGATGTCCGACTTTATCTACGTGCTGAGCCTCGGCGAAATCACCGCCTCCGGCACCCCCGAAGACTTTCAAGGCGAC
>SCQX01000281.1 GCA_004298545.1 Candidimonas sp.
GTGTTCAGTCTCTCAATGACTTCATCGTTTTCGGTCTGATGGCGATCGGGTCGTTCTCTTCGGGCGGTGTGCTTGGCGCGTACGGGTGGAGCATGGTGCTCTGGGTGTCGTTCGTTCCGCTCGCACTGGCCGTCGTGGTGCTCGTGGTGGTGAATCTGTCGAGTCGCGTCGCGTCCCGCGGCCGAGCGTGACGCTCGCCGCTGATGGCGTGCTACCCCGTGTCCCGCCGTACGGCGCATAATGACTTTCGTGACTTTTGTTCGACGTTGATGGAAGGAGTGTGTAATGGCTTTGAATCATGTGGCTGGGCAACAGGGCGCGGGCGCGGCTCCGGCGGCGGCGGGCCAGGTCGGGCGGATGCGGGCGGCGATCGGGCAGGCCGTGGCGGTGGGGCCGGGCTTTCTGCGCGGCGAGATCGACGCCGATCACATGGCAAACACCATGGTCGGCGCGGTGCGGGGTTATGCCGAACAAGAGCGCGCCAGCGGCGGCGATGGGGCGCCGCACAGCGCCGAAGCGCGCGAGCTGCGCGGCGTCCTCGCGGAATTGATGGCCTGCGGCTCGGGTTATCTCGCGGGCCGCTGCGATGCCGCCTGCGTCGCCCGCACCATGACGCAAATGGTGCGCGAGTTCCCGGCGTCGTAGCGGTTCGTGGGCCGGTGCTTCTCGCGGCATGAATTTTCTTATCGGTAAATCGATTTCCGCGAAAATAATTTGCAGTGTTGGCCGGATTTGCTAGTCTTGTCGGCGCAAACCTATACAGGCGTGGCGACAAGGTGACGATTGCCCGCGCCCGGTGTGCCAGCGGTAGATGGCATCGACAATTCGCGGAGACAAATCGGCATGAGTTCTCTTACGCTGGCGGACCGCCCTCTGGAGCCTCCCAGTGACACGGACGCGGTCCGCAAGGTCGCGGTCGCGAGCCTTATCGGCACGACGATCGAGTGGTACGACTTCCTGATCTATGGGTCGCTCGCAGGGCTCATATTCAACAAGCAGTTTTTCCCGTCGGATAGCGCCTTCGTTTCCACGATGCTGGCGTATGGCACCTTTGCGGCCGGGTTCATCGTGCGGCCGTTCGGCGGCCTGGTGTTTGGCCATTTTGGCGATCGCATCGGTAGAAAGCCACTCTTGGTGCTGACGCTCATGATCATGGGCGCGGCAACGGTACTGATGGGGTTGTTGCCAACGTACGCGCAGATCGGCGTGCTGTCACCGATCCTGCTACTGGCGCTGCGCATGATCCAGGGTTTTGCCATCGGGGGTGAATGGGGTGGGGCCGTGATCATGGCGTACGAGTACGCACCGCGCGGTCAGACGAATTACTACGCCAGTTTTCCACAGATGGGGTTGGCGATCGGCCTGTGCGCGGGCGCTGGTGTTCTTTCATTGCTCTCGGCGATGCTCACCGATGCGCAGTTTTCCGCATGGGGGTGGCGTATCGCTTTCATGTTCAGCGTACTGTTGCTGGTGGTGGGGTTGTTCATTCGCTTGCGAGTGGTGGAAACGCCCGCGTTTCTGGAGGCGAAAAGGCGTGAGGAGGTTGTCCGGACCCCTATCGTGGATGTCGTTCGCGATGAACCTGTGAACGTCGTCCTGGGTTGGGGCGCTCGGATGATAGACGGGGTCATCTTCGCCGTCTACGCAATATTCACACTGACGTTCCTTGTCAAGCTCGCGGGCATGCCGCGCACGACCGTGCTGGCCGCCATCAGCGCCGCGTCGTTCGTGTTGATCTTCACGATTCCGATGGCGTCGGCGCTTGCGGATCGCGTCGGTGCCAAACGCCTCTATATCTTGTTTTCGCTTCTGCTGGGTGCCAGTTCGTTTCCGGCCATGTGGCTGATGCAGTACTCGGGCAGCGTTGCGATCGCTGTTTTTTGCATCGTGGTTGTCATGGGCGTCCTGTATGCCCCGGTATATGGCCCGCAGGCAGCCATATTTTGTGAGCTGTTCAGCACGCGGATTCGATATTCCGGCATATCGATCGTCTATCAAATCGGCGCAATTTTCTTTGTGTCGCTGACGCCGATGATCGCTACTTACCTGTTGCACGCGAACGGCGACCGCCCCTGGCTCATCGCCGCGTACATGACTTTGTCTGGCGTGGTCAGTGCGCTGTGCATTGCCCTGATGCGCAAGCCCAAGGAATAGGTTTTGAAATGGCTCATGACATGACTGGCGGATACCCGAGATTCACCGCGGCGGCGGTGCAGGCTGCCCCCGTTTTCCTCAATTCCGCAGCGACCGTTGCGAAGGCCTGCGCTCTTATTCGCGAGGCCAAGGCGCACGGTGCGCAGTTGGTTGCGTTTCCAGAGGTCTACGTTTCCGGCTATCCGTACTGGAACTGGCTCATGAGTCCGCTCGAAGGAAGTGCGTGGTTCAAGCGCCTTTACCTGTCGGCAATCGATATTCCGGGCGCGGAAGTGCGTGATCTCCAGAAGGCCGCCGCGGAAAACAGAGTTACGGTGGTCATTGGGGTCAATGAACGCAGCGCGGTAAGCATGGGCACCATCTATAACACGATTCTCGTGATCGGCCCGGATGGCGCTTTGCTTGGCCGGCATCGCAAGATCGTCCCCACTTTCGCGGAAAAGCTGACTTGGGGGCGTGGGGATGGCAGCTCCATCCGGGTATACGATTCCGCCGTCGGGCGACTGGGTGTATTGGCCTGTGGCGAGAACACGAATACGCTGGCCCGGTTCGCCCTGCTCGCCCAGGGCGAGCAGGTGCATGTTGCCAGCTACATCGCGTTCCCATTTACGGCATCGTACGACATGCCAGAAGCGATCAAGATTCGGGCGGGTGCGCATTCATTCGAGGGTAAAGTCTTCACCATTGTTGCTTGTTCGGCCATGTCGCCGGAAATACGCGACGCGCTTGGCGCTACACCGGAGCGCCTGGCGCAACTTTCTGGATCGCCCAACGCGTTCTCCGGGATCTTCGGCCCCGATGGTCGGCTCGTCTCGCCGGCGCTCATTGACGAAGAGGGAATCGTCTATGGCGAAATCGACGTGGAAAAGAGCATCGAGCCCAAGCAATTTCAGGACATCATCGGTCACTACAACCGATTCGACATATTCGAGTTGCGCTTGAACCGGCGCACGCTCGATGCGGTGAATATCCTTGGCGACTCGAGTCGGGACGATGCGCCGGATGCCGTCGAGGAAGCTCGAAGCGTCGGCGCGGACGACCGGTTCCTTCCCTGATGCTCGGTGGCGGATCCTTAACCCTTGCGCTCGTCCCTGAAGACATTCTGAGCATCTCTCAGCGCTTGGGCCAGCCGACCGTCATAAGTGATGTCGATGAGGTTCTCGTCTCCGATGATCGACAGCACGCCCACGAGCCGCGCGCCGCGATCGAAGAAAGGCGCCGCAATCGCATTGATGTGGGTCAGCATGCTGTTGTAGCGATGCTCGATCCCGCGGTCGCGCACGGCTTGCAGCAATTCGAAGAAAGCGTCGTGGGTTGATTCCGCGGCGCCGTCGGCGGAGTTCCTCTGGGTTGCGGCGAGTTCCGCCGTCACGAACGGCCGTACCAGATTTTGTGGCAACCAAGAGGCGAATGTTTTGCCTGCGGCGCTTGACGTCAGGGGCAGCAAGGTGCCGAGCTTCATAGTGGCGACGACCGGCGATAAGCCCATTTCGATGTTGGCGATCATGGGCCCTCGATCGGTCCAGAGGGACAGCACGACTGTCTGCGCGGTGTCATCCCTGAGTTTTGCCTGGATTTGCTGAAGCTTGCGGAAATCGTCGTTGTGCGCGGCGGCCAGGCACCCCAGCCGCAGTGCGGCATCCCCCAGGGAATAGAGATGAGTCTCGGGGTCTTGCTTTACCAGCCCCACGCGCTGGAAGCTCGCCAGGTATTTACAGGCCCTGCTCGCGGATATCCGCCCTTTTGAAGCGAGTTTGCCCAGGCCGATCGGCATACTGTCGGCCAAGACTTCGAGCAGGCGGTAGCCGGTTTCGAGTGACTTTATACCGACACCGCCGGTATCGTCCTTACGCATTCAACGATTGTATCAGGGGGGTATCCGCCCCCAGAGGGCGGGGTAGTGTAGTGCGTTGCCCGCGTCATGATGCAAATGGTGCGCGAGTTCCCGGCGTCGTGGCAGTTCATCGGCTGCCGCGTCACGCCAGCGCGTTTTTCACGATGTCCCCCTCTTTCATGATGAGGGGCATATGCGCGCCTTGGTCTTGCAGCACATTCACGTCGTTCAGTGGGTTGCCGTCGACCACCAGCACATCCGCCCACGCGCCGGGCACGAGTTCGCCCAGTTTGCCTTCCTGACGCAGAATCTGCGCGTTCACGATCGTGGCCGAGCGAATGGTGTCGATTGGCTTCTCGATCTGGCCGCGGATAAGGAATTCACGGCTCTCGTCGTTCTGCAGCTGCCCGAGGAGGTCGGTGCCGAAGCCGATCTGGACACCTGCGCGGCGGCATAGTTCCAGCGAGCGCAAGCCGCCTTCGAGCACTTTGGCGTTCTTCGCGAGGCTGTATTCGGTCATGCCGAAGTCGCGCCCGCGCCGGCGCATGGAATCGTAGGTGACCAGCGTGGGCACCAGGAAGGCGCCTTTCTCCGCCATGAGCTTGGCGGTTTCCTCGTCGATCAGGTTGCCATGTTCGATCGTGCGCACGCCGCCGCGCACGGCCCGCTTCACCGCGTCGATGGAGTAGGCATGCGCGGCAACGTATCGGCCCCAGCGGTTGGCCTCCTCGCAGGCCGCCTCGATTTCGTCCATGCGGTATTGCACACTTTCCAGGGGATCGTTCTGCGAGGCCACGCCACCGGAACACATGATCTTGATGTGATCCGCGCCCTTGCGCAATTCGTCGCGCACGGCCTTGATGACGTCGGGCACCCCGTCGGCCACGCGGGAGGTGAAGGACAGCGCCGAGCAGCAGGCGCACCCGAGGCGGTTCTCGACCGGCCGGCGGTGGTCGCCGTGCCCGCCCGTCTGGCTGATGGGCGCGCCCGAGATGAACAGGCGCGGTCCAAGCAGCGACCCCTCGGCCACCGCTTCGCGGATACCGGCATCGGCGCCGCCAGTGTCGCGCACGGTGGTGAACCCGCGCATGATCATGCCGCGCATGAGCACCGAGGCGCGGGCGGTGAGCTTGGTGAGCGGGATCTGATCCAGGCTCCTCAGGTTCACTTCCGTGAGAAAGACGTGCACGTGACAGTCGATGAGCCCAGGCATGACGATCTTGCCGGCCACATCGATGACCTGCGCGGTTCCCGCAGCAAGCGTCCCCTGCGAGACTTCCTTCACCCTGCCATCCTCGACCCGCACACTGGTGTTGTCCCGGATGGTGCCGCTGCGTGGATCGAGCAGGCGGCCTCCTTCAAATACGATGTTCATGCGCGTTGACTCCATTTGCATTTCGGGAAAATTTTGGGAAAAACAATCAACTTCGTTTCTTTTGCGCCAACAGCCGGATGGAAATCGCCGTAGCCAGTATCGTGACGGCCATCAGAATGAAGGCGATGGACGACCCCATGGGCCAATCGGAGTTGGTGGCGATCTGCCGGTACAGAACCGGCGCCATCATTCTGAAACCCGGCCCGCCCAACAGGAAAGGCGTGGCGTACGCGTTCATGCACAGAATGAACACGAACACCGAGCCCACGGTCATGCCCGGCAGCACCATGGGCAGCAGCACGCCGCGCGCGGCGGCAAAGTAGCCGGCTCCCAGATTCCGCGCCGCGTCGACCAGCGAGTAATCCACGCTTTCGAACACGCCTTGCAGAATGAGGATCATGATGGGCAGCACCACCGACAGCGTGCCCACCACCACCGCGAAGGTGGTGTACATCAGCTTCACCGGATGATCGATCAGCCCTGCGTCCATGAGAATGACGTTTACGAAGCCGCGCGTGCCGAATGCCGCGATCCATCCTTCCGAGCGCACCACATTGCCCATGAAGAGCGGAAATATCGTGATGATCATGTACAGGCTCTTGAAGCGCGAGCGGGTGCGGGCCAATGAGTAGGCCGCGGGCACCCCCAGCACCAGGCTTCCCACGGTGCAGCCCACCGAAATCAGCACCGTGGTGAGCAGCACATCCTGGTAGTAGGGCTGTTTGAAGAAGGATGCATAGTTCTCCAGCGTGAAGGTGCCTTTCAGCAGCAGGATGGGGTCGTACGCGTCGAAGCTGTAGCGCAGCAGCGTGAGCGACGGCAATATCAGATAAAAGACGATCAGCAGCATTGCCGGCGCCAGCATGGCCGACGCCGTCAGTGAGGGAGAGCGGAAGGTGGCTGGCGCCGGCATGATCAACCGCTGATGTTCTGGCTCCACCAGTTGCTGATGTCGATGTTGTGCTTCTCGATGTAGGCGTAATCGGGCTTGACGAAATGTTCGCGCTCGGCATCGGTGAAGCCGATTTTCGCGTGCAGATCGGCGGGTACCTTGGCGTCGTCCACAGTCGGCAGGTAACCCATGAGGTTGGCAAAGGCAAGCTGGTTCTCGGGTAGCAGAAAGTCGTTGAGCACGCGGTGCGCATTCTCGACATTCGGGGAATAGCGTTCCATGCCAATGTCGAACACCACCGGGAACGCGCCCTCTGAAGGAACCGACACGCCCAGGTTCAGGCCCGCCTTGTTCCACATGAATGCGCGCGCCTTCCATACCAGCGTGGCCAGCATGTCGCCGCCGCGAAACGCATTGGCCGTGGCATCGGTGGAGGAAAATGTGGTGATGCCCGACTTCTTCAGCGTCAGCAGCGCGTCTTGCGCCGCTTTGAACGCCGACGGCTTGCCTCCGAACGCGTTGGCGATCATTTGCACCACGAACGCGAAATTGGCGTCGGCGAACCCCACCTTGCCGGCGTATTCCTTCGCCCACAAATCTTTGACGCTTTTCGGCGGCTTGCTTACCTTGTCGCGGTTGTACACGATTACCATCGCGCTGTAGATGTGTGGCACCGAACCCTTGAGCACGAACTGCGGAAAGGCGTGCTTGAGGCGCGGCACGGCCCGATCGTCGACATTGGCCAGCGCACCGCGGCTGCCGCATTCGTACATGGATGCGTCATCGAGCGCCAGCAAATCCATGCTGCTTTGCTTGCCGCGGGCGTCGACCAGCACCTTGGTCAGCCGCGAACTCACGCCGCCCACAAGCGTCTTGACGTCGATGCCGGCTTGCTTTTGCGCCATCTTTCCAACGGTGCTCAGGATGGCGTTGCCATAATCGCCGCCCCAGGTGCCGACCACGATGGCGTTGCTTGCCGCCTGGGCTTGCGGCATGCGCCATGGGCGCCGCCCGCCCAGTGTGGCCAGTGCCAGCGCGCCGCCGCCCAGCCCCATGGTTTTCAGTGCGCGTCTGCGCCCCGGATTCGTCTTTTCACTCATCTTTTTCACCTTGTTTTCACCTTGTGTTGTGAGTCAAACCTTCCGTCTACGCCAATTGCCACCCGCGTCAGTCGTCAACCACGACCTGGCAGGCGCGTTGGCTCCAGCCAACGTTCACCGTCTCTCCGACCTCGACGCGCGCCGCGCGCCATGCCTCACTGTCTTCGTCAACCTGTATCCTCTCGCCCGTTGCGAGCGCGATTTCCGCAATCGACCGCGAACCCAGGAATGTCACGGCCGCCACCTCGCCTTGCGTCTGGTTGTCTTGCCCATTCGCTTCCCTGCCCAGAACGATACTCTCGGGGCGCACGCTCAAGACTTCCTGGCGCGCTCCTGTGGCCGAGTCTTCATCGGGTTGGAAGCGCACCGCCAGTCCGCCGGTCGTGACAAACGTGTCGTTGCGGCGACAGCCTGTGAAAACATTGGTGCGGCCGACGAATTCCGCCACGAAGCGCGATGTGGGAAAGCGGTACAAGTCCGCTGGTGAACCCTGTTGAACGATGCGGCCGGCGCGCATGATGATGACCTGATCGGCCATCATCATGGCTTCATTCTGATCGTGTGTGACCACGAGCGTGGTGAGGCCCAGCTGCTTCTGCAAGTTGCGAATTTCGATGGCCACGGATTGCCGCAGCTTGGCGTCGAGGTTGGACAAGGGTTCGTCCATGAGGAAGACGTCCGGGTGCGTGGCGAGCGCGCGGGCGAGCGCCACCCGTTGCTGCTGCCCACCCGAAAGCTGGCGCGGGTAACGGGCCTCGTAGCCGGTCAAGTGCACGAGCTTGAGCACATCCGACGTGCGCCTCCCGATCTCGGCCGGATCCAGATTGCGCATCTTCAGGCCGAAGTGAACGTTCTCGGCCACCGTCATGTGCGGGAACAGCGCATAGTTTTGAAACACCATGCCGGTGTTGCGCTTGTTGGGCGGCAGCCGCGTTACGTCGGTATCTCCGATGCTTATGCTTCCCGCGATGGCCGGCACGAAGCCGGCGATGGCGCGCAGCAGCGTGGTCTTGCCGCATCCGCTGGGCCCCAGCAGCGCGCTGAGGTGATGTTCTTGGATGGCGAGGCTGACGTCGTCGATGGCAATGGCATCGCCATACGTCGTGGTCAGGTGATCGATGCGCAGTTTGTCCATGTCAGACGACTTTGGCCAGTTTCACGAATCGGTCGGTGAGCAGCAGCAGCACGCCGATGATTGCGATTTGTATGGTGCTCGCGGCGGCGATCGTGGGATCGATGCGGTATTCCAGGTATTGGATCATTGCAATCGGCAACGTGGTGTTCCCGGGGGTGATCAGCAGCAGCGAGACTTCCAGATCACCGAAGGACACGACGAAGCTGAAGAGCGCGGCGGCGATGATGCCCGAGCGCATGCGTGGCAGCGTAATGTGGAAGAGGGTGGCAAGCCTGCCCGCCCCCAGATTGCGCGCCGCCTCTTCCACCGAGCGGTCGAGCATGTTCAGGTTGGTGAGGATGAGCCGCGCCGACCATGGAATGGTCAGCATGGTATGGGCCATGACCAGGCCGCCGAGATTATGGCTGGGGTTCCATCCGCTGACGCGCGCCAGCTCGATGTAGAAGATGTAGAGCGATGTCCCGATGACGATGCCGGGCACGATCAGCGGGGAGAGCAGGAACGCGCTGAAGAAGTCGCGCCCCCGCAACGGGTAGTACACCAGGGCGACGCTGGCCAGCGAACCCGCGAGCACACCGATCAGTGTTGCCAGCGCGGCAATCTTGAAACTGACGATGAAACCGGAAACCAGCGACTCGTTTTGCAGGGCATTCGCAAACCAGTGGAACGTGTAGCCCGATGGTGGAAATGTGAGGAACTGGTCTTTGTAGAACGATATGTAAACGATGAAGACGATGGGGAAAAGTATGAACGCGTAGATGATCAGTATGAAAGTGCGTTTGATCCACGCAAGGTCACGCATGCCGCGCCCCCGTCCGCTGGTGGGGGGAACCGGGCTTTTTGCGAATCACGGCGGGCGCATGCGGCATGAGAGTTCCGCCATCCTCCACGTGAGTTTGTTCGATGTGTGAGTGGTCGCGCGGCGCGCTTCCGTCACCCTCGGGGAAATTGCTCTCCATTTTCTAGAAAATGGGGGCAATTGGCAATGGCAATCGCTGGCGGCGCTGACGTGGCGCGGGGTATGTCGGGAATAGTCCTCATTGAAGCGTCGCCGCCCGTTATCATAGCGTTTGGCAGTGTCGCTTTCTATTCGGTGACAGGCTCGCGGAATCTCTCGGCCGGGGGTTGGTGACGATGGAATTGAACAAGAAAACGCGATTCAACGTCTGGTACTGGGTTGGCGCGATGGTCGCGCTGCTGCTCATCCAGTATTTCTTCGCGGCCGCCACGCAGGTTGCGCAAATTCCATACAGCCAGTTCCTGACGTATCTGAAGGACAACAAGATCGCGGAAGTCGCGGTGTCCAACCAGTACATCCGGGGCACCTTCAGTCAGCCGATCGACGGCCACGCGAAATTCGTCACAACCCGCGTCGAACCGGATCTGGCCCGCGAGCTGCAGGCGCATCACGTCGTCGTCACGGGGCAGATCGAGAGCACGTTCCTGAGGGATCTGCTCTCGTGGCTCGTGCCGGCGCTGCTCTTCGTCGGCGTCTGGGTCTTCCTGCTGCGGCGCCTGGGGTCGGGCGTTGGCGGGGGTCTGATGCAGATCGGCAAGTCCAAGGCCCGAGTCTACGTGCAGAAGGATACGGGTGTTACGTTCGACGACGTGGCCGGTGTCGACGAGGCGAAGGACGAGCTCAAGGAAATCATCGAATTCCTGAAGGATCCAGAGGGCTACGGGCGGCTCGGCGGGCGCCTGCCCAAGGGAATTCTGCTCGTTGGCCCGCCGGGCACGGGCAAAACCCTGCTCGCGCGGGCCGTTGCGGGTGAGGCGGGGGTGCCATTCTTTTCGATCTCCGGCTCCGAATTCGTTGAAATGTTCGTGGGCGTCGGCGCGGCGCGCGTCCGCGACCTGTTCGAACAGGCG
>SCQX01000282.1 GCA_004298545.1 Candidimonas sp.
CTGCTGCGGCAACACCCGGCGAAATGGCGCGTAGAAGTTCAGATCCCGTTCCTCGCGCTCATCGAAAAACCAGCCCGAGCCGTCTTTCGCGTCGCCCATCAGCAAATTGAGTTCGTGATTCCCAAGAATGGCCTGCGCGTTGCCGTTTTCCACCAGGCGCTGAACCAGCAGGATGGCACCCACACTGTCGGGGCCCCGGTCGCACAGGTCGCCCACGAAGACCAGTTTGCGGTTGTCTGGGTGTCTGCCCTCGCGATCATATCCAAGGCGTGTGAGTAGTGTCTGTAGCGCTGGTAATTCGCCGTGGATGTCACCTACTATGTCGAGAGGATCTTCGGGTAAAACCTGTATCAGGGATGTATGCATGGGTTGCATGAGGTAATCGAATGGCGGAGACGGAGAGATGGGCGGCGTGGGATATCGTCGCGGGAGTCGTGGGGAATATCGGGTAATGCCAGGTAGAAAGTTCGTAGAAATCGGCGCGGACTTCACACTCATTTTTCAACAGAATACCTTCTGGTGTCGCGTTTTGTCAGTTTGTGCACTCGAATTCGGATGAATACGCCGGCCAGGAGGGCGCTGAAGTCGACGATGCGCTTCGCATGAGGCCGAACCTGGTGTCGCTTGCCGATCCAGTGCTAATCTGACTCATTCAGTGTATGAGAAACGCAGAAGATGAATAGCACCGACGATGCCACCCTTATGGAAACCTGTATCACGGGACAGACGCTGGTTGAAGGCAACTTCCTTACGTTCCGGCGCGACCAGGTGCGTCTGCCGGACGGCGCGAGCGCCAGCCGCGATTACGTTGTGCATCCTGGCGCAGTCGTCATCGTGCCGCTGCTCGGCGAGCGGCGCGTGCTGCTGGAGCGTCAATACCGTTACCCGGTCGGGCGTGTCATGACCGAGTTTCCGGCAGGAAAGCTGGATCCCGGCGAGGATCCACTAGCCTGCGCGCAGCGCGAGCTGCGCGAGGAAACTGGTTACACCGCGGCGCAGTGGGCGCACGCCGGCGCCATGCATTTGGCTATCGCCTATTCCACGGAGATTATCCACATTTTCTTCGCGCGTCATCTGCGGCCCGGAAACCCGGCGCGCGACAAGGATGAATTCCTGGAAACGCACGTCATGGATGTCGGTGATTTCTTCGCCGCCTGTCGCGATGGCCGCATCACCGATGCCAAGACGCTGACGTGTGCGCTGTGGTTGCAGAACGTGTGTTCCGGCTCGTGGGAGGTGGCGTTCACGAAATGATTTCGTGATTCGGCAAGCTTTCCCTTCATGCTCCCTTCGCATGCCTGTTTCGTTGAAGCCGTCGAATCACTTCCCGATACAGAACCGGGAAAATATCTCTCCCAATAAATCGTCGCTCGTGTATTGCCCGGTGATGGTGCAGAGTTCGATGTGGGCCAGCCGGAGTTCTTCGGCTAACAGATCCAGCGCTTCGTCATCGTGGCGGATGTGTTCGGCGGCGATGGTCAGATGTTCGCCCGCCCGCGTCAGTGCGCGCAGGTGGCGTTCGCGCGCCAGCCACGGGGATTCCATCCCAGGGTACCGCCCCGCGATTTCCAGCAGGCGTTCCTTCAGCGCGTCCAGCCCGGCGCCGGTCTTGGCGGAAATGGCCAATGTCATGGCGCCGGCGGTGCGCCGCGCCACCGGGCTTCTCTCGGTATGGTCTGTTTTCGGGGGCGTTTCCAGTAGCGGAAGTTCGGCGTTCGATGACCCGTTCGATTCGGTTTCCCGGGTGGCGGTCGGGCGACTCGCGGACGAGTCGTCCAGAAGATCGACTTTGTTCAGTAATGTCAGCACCGGAATCCCCGTCGGCAGGCGTTGCAGAATGGCTTGATCGAGTGTGTCGCCGCCGCTGCGGATGTCCTGCAAATGAAGGATGACGCTCGCCTTCTTCAGCTCCGTCCAGGTGCGCTCGATGCCCGCGCTTTCGACCGCGTCGTGTGTTTCGCGCAGACCGGCGGTATCCACGATGTGGATGGGCACGCCGTCGATGTGAATTTGGTGGACGATCCTGTCGCGTGTGGTACCGGCTATGGGGGTGACGATGGCAACGTCGTCACCAGCCAGCGCGTTCAGCAAGCTGGATTTCCCCACATTGGGTTGCCCCGCGAGGACGACGTACAGGCCGTCCCGCAGTACGACGCTCTGGCGTGCCTGGCCGGTGAGCGCGTCGAGTTCGGTACGAATGGTGGAAAGCTTTCCCGCGACTTGCCCGTCTCTCAGGAAGTCAATTTCCTCCTCCGGGAAGTCCAGCGTTGCCTCGACCAGCAGGCGCAAGTCGATCGTGCGCCTGGCCAGCGCATTCACGCATGAGGAGAATGCGCCGCTCAGCGATGCCATGGCGCTGCGCGCGGCACTGGCCGATGAGGCATCGATCAGGTCGGCCACGGCTTCCGCCTGCGCCAGATCGAGGCGCTCGTTGAGAAACGCGCGCTCGGTGAACTCTCCCGGCCGCGCATGCCGCAGGCCCAGGGCGGCGCCGGCCTCGAGACAACGCTCGACTACGCGGCGCAGCACGGCCGTTCCGCCATGGCCCTGCAATTCAAGAACGTCTTCCCCCGTGTAGGAGTGGGGGCCTTTGAAGTAGAGCACCACTCCGGTGTCGATTGCCGCGCCACGGCTGTCCTTGAAGGGTTGATAGTGGGCCTCGCGCGGTACCAGCGCGCGGCCGAACAGGGCGTGGACCAGCGTGTCCAGTGTCCTGCCGGAGATTCGGACGATGCCGATGCCGCCACGCCCCGGCGCAGTGGCAATGGCGATGATGGGATCCGTGGAGCGAAGCGCCATGTAATGGGTCTTGGCTGAACTGTTCAGCGCGCCGTAGTTTAATGGGCGATGTCTGAAGGACGGCGCCGACACTATTGTATCGGCCGAATGCCTTGTCGGCGAAAAGCGTCGAGGGCGTCCGTCATTGCGGGCATGAGGCACGTGCCATGCGATTTTTGGAGTTGCCGTTCGGTTTGGGCTCCACCATCCATGGCGGTTTCGATCCATTTCTTTCAAGGGCTCAAAGATGAAAACAAAACCCATGCTGACAACCGCGGATGTGCGCGCCGTGGTTGATGCCGCTCAAAAATACGCGGTGGACCACGATTGGAAGGTCACGATCTCGGTCGTCGATGACGGCGGTCATCTGCTGGGGTTGCTGCGACTCGATGGCGCGGCGCCTAACACCGCCATGCTTTCCCCCGGCAAGGCACACACCGCCGCGCTGGGTTGTCGCGAATCGAGACTGTACGAGGAATCGATCAACGGGGGCCGAACGGCGTATCTGTCGGTTGCAATGGGCACCATGCTGGAGGGAGGCGTGCCGATCGTGGTGAAGGGGCAGACCGTGGGCGCGGTAGGCGTGTCGGGGGTCAAATCAGCGCAGGATGCGGAGGTGGCCCGCGCAGGTATCGCGGCGTTGGGGAATGCGATCGATTGATGGTTTGCTCGGCGAGCCGCGCGCCCGCGCAGGCAGGCGCGGCGCGGCTGGGCAACCGTTGCGCGAGGTTTTGGCCAGTTGACCGCACGGGGGTTGCTCTATGAGGGCGGAGAGGGTAGGATAGCAATTGTATTTTGAATACATATCAGAGTATTCCTGCTGCGACATCCGACGGGCACCGCCGTATTTCACAGACACAGCGGCATTTCGCAAGTACAACGGCATTTCGCTGGCACGGCGGTATTCGACAGAGGTAGTGGCATCCCGCAGAGACGGCGGCATTCCACGAGTACGACGGTATTTCACAGCTCAGCGCCCCCATCGGCATCCCGCTGGGGATACGGGGGGCGACAGCGGCAATTCAATAGAGAAAGGACAGTCATGATAGAGTTCAGCGCGCATCCGTCGGGGCGACATTTTTTGCAGATACCGGGGCCGACGAACGTGCCCGAGCGGGTGTTGAGGGCGATTGATCACGCGACGATTGAT
>SCQX01000283.1 GCA_004298545.1 Candidimonas sp.
GGCTTCTTCCCCACGCCGCTGACGCAAGCCGTGTTCGACGATGCCGGCGCGGCCGCCAGGCACGCGGCACAAACCTGCATCGGGCGCAACGGAACGCTGGACGATCTGCACGGTATCGCCGTCTTCCTCGCCAGCGGCGCCTCTTCTTACATCACCGGCCAGACCATCATGGTCGATGGCGGCTACACCGCGAAGTGAAGCAGCGAAAACCCGGCGGCGGGCCACCAGGCTCCGCCCCGGCTTTCCGCATCAACCAAACAGGACACCGGAATCGAGTTCACAATGAAAGCACTCGTCTACACACAGCCCAACCGAATGGAGATCCAGGAGCGGCCGTATCCGCAACTGGTTGCGGGCGAAGTGATCGTCAAAATCGAGGCGGCGGGCGTCTGCGGCTCGGACATGCACGCCTACCACGGCAGAGATCCGCGCCGCAAGCCCGGCCTGGTGATGGGGCACGAACTGGCCGGCACCGTCGTCGAAAGCGCCGACGCGCGCATCGACGCCGGGGCGCGTGTGACCGCCAACCCCCTCATTACCTGCGGGCGCTGCGACCATTGCCTTCAGGGTCGCGGCAACCTCTGCACCGATCGCTCGATGGTCGGCATGACGCGGCCCGGCGCCTTTGCCGAATTCATGTCCATACCGTCCTCATCGCTGGTCGAGATACCCCAGGGGCTCGCGCCCGCCAAGGCCGCGGTCACCGAGCCGGCGGCAACGGCGCTGCACGCGATCAACCTTTCCATGCGCGCCCTGTTCCGGCCCGTTCCCGAGTGCAAGACACTGGTCATCGGCGGCGGCGCCATCGGCATGCTGTCGGCGCTGCTCCTGCGGTCCTACGGCTGCGGCGACATCACGCTGGCGGAAACGAACGCCCTGAGGCGGGAATCCGCGCGGCTGAACCTGGCATGCAAGGTCTGCGACCCCACCGTCGACGCCCCGGCCGATTCGGCATTCGATTACGTCATCGACGCCGTCGGCGCGGCGCCCACCCGCAACATGGCCATCGCATCGGCCAAGCCTGGAAGCGTCGTCATGCACATCGGCCTGCAGAGCAATTCAAGCGAAATCGACATGCGCAAGCTTACGCTTGGCGAACTGACGCTGCTGGGCTGCTACACCTACAGCACCATCGACATGCGCGCGGCCATTCGCGCCATGCACCACGGCGCGTTCGGCACGCTGGACTGGATCGAAACACGCGGCCTTTCCCAAGGCGCGCAGGCGTTCGACGACCTGGACAAAGGCCGCGCCGCCTCCGCGAAGCTTATTCTGCAGCCCGGCGGCTGACCCGCGCCACCACCTCATCGTGGGCGCGGACGCGGAGCCGACAAGCCGCGGCAGGCGACCCGGAAGCAATCGACTCATCGCGGGCGCGAAGACGGCGTGTCAAACCGCCGGAAACACTTCACCGACCGCGCGCTTGGCGCCGACGACCGTCAGACGCATCTCGAATTCATACGAACGCACACCCGCATCGGTCACATAAAGCGCCTGTATGCGCAGGGTGACCCGAGCAGCCGCCTCGGGCGTCCCGGAAATTACGCCGTCCGGCGAAAGGAGCAGGCCCGACGGCAACTGCCCCGATGCGACCGTCCAGGTGGCATCGCGCGGATCCAGCGCCTTCCCGCTGGCAGGCGGGCTGAGGTGCGTTGCCAGATCATACGAATAGGCTTTGCCGACGACGCCCACCGGCGGTGTCGCGTCCACGATCGCTTCCGCGCGCGCGAACGCCGCACCCGCGGGGCCGACGCGCAATCCCACGAAGCTTAGCAGTGAATGGAAATCGAAATGACGCGACCGGAACGCGGCGAAATCAGGCCGATAGGCCAAGGCCGCGCCACCCGCTGCGGCAGGCGAACCTGACCAGGGAATTACCGCCGCCCCGTGCGCGCGGCTGGGCGCGGTCAGCGCCGGCATGGCCAGCATCGACGCAAGCGCCAACAGCACTGGCGCAAGCGTCGTCTGCAGCGTGGGGAATTTCAGGGGAGCCTTGCGAGGCAGCATGTAAGAGCCGTCCTGCGAAATCGTTCATCTCACGCCCAATTTTACGCCAGCGCCCGATCCAGCACGCGCGCCACATGTTCGGCATGGCGGCCCGAACCATCTTCTATCTGGTGGCGGCAGCTCGTGCCGTCGGCCACCAGCAAGGTGGCGGCATCCGCCTCGCGCACCGCCGGCAGCAGCGACAGTTCGGCCATCTTCATCGAAATGTCGTAGTGATTGGCGTCATACCCGAAGGCGCCCGCCATGCCGCAACAGCTCGACTCGATCAGGCTCACCTCCAATTCGGGTACCAGGCCCAGCACGGTCAGCACCGGCGCGACCGCATTGAATGCCTTCTGATGACAGTGTCCATGCAGCAGCGCGCGCTTCTGCGGCAGCGCCTTCAACGCCAGCTTGAGCTTGCCCGCCTTGTGCTCGCGGGCCAGGAACTCTTCGAACAGGAACGACCCCCGCGCCAGCCGGCGCGCATCGTCGCCCAGCCCCATCACCAGGAACTCATCGCGCAGCGACAACAGGCACGACGGCTCCAGCCCGACGACGGGCACGCCCTTTGCCACGAACGGGCGCAGCGCTTCAACGACCCGCCGCGCCTCGACGCGGGCCTCGTCGACCATGCCGCACGACAGATACGTGCGCCCGCAGCACAGCGGGCGCCGGCTTTCGGCGTCGGCGGGGTCGGCCCGCGCCACATGCACGCGGTAGCCCGCGGCCTGCAGCACCTTCAGGGCGGAACGCGCGTTCTCCGATTCCAGATAATTGTTGAACGTATCGGCGAACAACACCACGTCGGCGTCGTCGGCGTGTTCGTCGGGCGCCTTCGACAGAAAGGTGTCATGGCGCCACTTCGGCAACGACCGCCGCGCCGAGAACCCGAGCAGCTTCTCTGAAAGCCTGGCGGCTCCGGGCAGCGCATCGCGCAGATTGAACAGCCACGGCAGGCGCGCCGCCCAGGGCGCCCAGCGCGGCATCGTGGCGATGAGCCGATCCTTGAGGCGCAGGCCATGCTGCTTCTGCCACTGATACAGGAACTCGATCTTCATCTTCGCCATGTCCACGCCCGTGGGGCACTCGCGCTTGCAGCCCTTGCAGCTGACGCAAAGATCAAGGCTCTCCCGCACTTCCTCGGACGTGAAGCCGTCGGGCCCCATCTGCCCCGACAACGCCAGGCGCAGCGTGTTCGCCCGCCCGCGCGTCAGATGCCGCTCGTCGCGCGTAACGCGGTAGCTCGGGCACATCGTACCGGCGTCGAACTTGCGGCAATGACCATTGTTGTTGCACATCTCGACCGCTTTGCTGAAACCGCGGGCCGGGTCGTTGCCCGATCCCGGCGCGCCCGTGGTTTGCGCCACCGCGTCCTGCGTCACGTTCCATCCCGACCAGTCGAGCGCCGGCTCGAACGGCAGCACCTGATACGACGGCTTGTAGCGGAACAGCGACCGGTCGTCCATCTTCGCGCTGCGCACGATCTTGCCGGGATTCATCAGGCCCGCAGGGTCGAACAGCGCCTTGATGGCCTCGAATGCCGCCGTCAGGCGCGGGCCGAACTGCCACGAGACCCACTCGCCGCGCGACAGGCCGTCGCCATGCTCGCCCGAATACGCACCCTTGTATTCCCGCACCAGGGCACTTGCCTCTTCCGCGATGGCGCGCATCTTGGCCGCGCCGTCGGTGCGCATGTCGAGAATGGGGCGCACGTGCAGCGTGCCCACCGACGCGTGCGCGTACCACGTGCCGCTGGTGCCGTGCCGGCGAAAAATCTCGGACAGGCGGCTGGTGTAATCGGCAAGATGCTCCAGCGGCACCGCGCAATCTTCAATGAACGAAACCGGCTTGCCATCGCCGCGCATGCTCATCATGATGTTCAGACCAGCCTTGCGCACGGCCCACAACGCCTTCTGGTCTTCCGCATCGGACATGCGCACGACACTGCCGGGCAACCCCAGGTCACCCATGAGCGCGGTCAGCTGATCGACCTTGCGCAACGATTCACCGCCGCTGGCGCCGGTGAATTCCACCAGCAGCAGCGCCTTGGGTTCACCGATCAGCGCGCGCTCGACGACGGACGCGAAGGCCGGGTTGCCGCGGGCGAGGTCGATCATGGTGCGATCGACCAGCTCGACCGCCGCCGGCCCCAGCGTGACGATGTGCTGCGCCGATTCCATGGCGCGATACAGCGTGGGGAAACTGATGACGCCCAGCGCCTTGTTGCCAGGCAACGGCGCCAGCTTGAGGACGATCTGGCGGGTGACGGCCAATGTGCCTTCGCTGCCCACCAGCAGATGCGCCAGGTTCACGCTGCCATCGGCGGTGTACGGCCTGACGCTTTGAGGGTTGAAAATGTCGAGGTTGTAGCCGCCCACCCGGCGCAGTACCTTCGGCACCACCCGCCCGATTTCATCGCGCTCGCGCGCGGCGATGTCGCGCAGGCCGCGCACGATCGCCCCCAGGCGAGTCGCATCCCCGGGCATATTGCGCAGCGGCCCGAACCGCCCCTCGGTACCGTCGGAGAGCAGCGCGTCGATGGCCTGCACGTTGTGGACCATGTTGCCGTAGACGATGGAACGCGAGCCGCAGGAATTATTGCCCGCCATGCCCCCCAGCGTGCATTGGGCGGCGGTGCTGGGGTCGACCGGGAACCACACGCCGTGCGGCCGCAGCCAGGCGTTGAGCCGATCGAGCACGATGCCGGGCTCGACCGTGACGGTCATCGCGCCCAGGTCCAGATCAACGACCCGGTTCAGGTATTTGCTGTGATCGAGCACCAGCGCGGCGCCAACCGTCTGGCCGCATTGGGACGTGCCGGCGCCGCGCGCCACGAACGGCACGTTCAAATCGCGGCACACCTCCACCGCGATGCGCACATCGTCGAACGTCTTGGGGACGAGCGCGCCGACCGGCTCGATCTGATAGATCGACGCGTCGGTGGAATAGCGCCCCCGGTCGCCGCGGCCAAACAGCACCTCGCCCTGAATCCGCGGGGCCAGACGCGCCGCAAGCGCGTTGCGCTTCTCCCCCGCATAAATCACCGTCTGGTCCGCCAGCGTATCCATGAAGATTTTCGAGCCTCTTTTTCACGGCGCCCCGCGCGCGATGCGGGATACGGCCACTGGCGCCGGTTCAATGCCCGCTGGCGGCCGGGTTGGCAAGCGGCGCTGCGGACACGGCGCCATCGTCGAACTTGCGCTCGGGGTGCATGCCAAAGGCCAATATTACCCCGAGACCCGTCAACGCCATGCTGACGAAGAACGGCAAATCCCAGTTGCCGAAGCGATCGATCAGCAGGCCGCCAACCACCGGACTCAGAATGGCGGCCAGCGCCGACCCCGTGTTCATCATGCCGCTGGCCGTTCCCGAATAGGCCGGCGCGATATCCATGGGTATGGCCCACATCGGCCCGATCGTCATTTCCGAGAAGAAGAAGCCGGCCGA
>SCQX01000284.1 GCA_004298545.1 Candidimonas sp.
ACAAGACGATGATGGTCTTTGGCGACGCCAAGAAGGTCATCGAAGACATGATCAAGGCGCTGGAGTAGCGAAAACGGTACAATTTGTTCGCCGTAGAAACGCAATTTACATTAATTTACATTTTGTCTACCATGCATGTCGTGTCACGCGGGCTCTCGATCACCACCAACGACCCCACGCTGATCACGGCACGGCCGGCAATAGCGTCGTTGCTGCGCACCCTGCAGGAAGGCAAGGCGCCGGTGAACATCGTCATTCGCGGTAGTTCTCTGGCGGCCATCACCACCATCCTTTCCGTCGAAGATGCGTACGACGCCTTCGTCGTCGACGTGGCACGCGACGATCAGCTCAACCGCTGCGCCATCGACGCCGACGACATTCGTTTCGAGGCTGCGATCAACGGTATCGAACTCCATTTTTCAAGTGCTTTCGCGTCGCCTTGCGAGATCGATCGCAGGCCGGCGCTGCGTCTGGCACTTCCACGATCATTGCGGCGCATGCAACGACGCGAGTCGTACCGTGTCGATGTTCCTGCGTCGAACCCAGCCACCTGCACACTGGCCACCGCGCAACCCAGCGGCTCCACCGCCCGCGGCAGCGCGGGGCGGAACCGCCCCGGCGAGCCGATCACCCTCAACGTACAAGACATCAGCGTGGGCGGCGTGTCGCTGGTCGACGACCGCAAACGATTGTCCATCACGCGCGCCAACACCCTTCCCGGCTGCCACATCGTGCTGCCCGAAGCAGGCAGCATAACCGCCACACTGCGTGTCGTGCGCGTCGCCGACCTGACACTGGAGAACGGCAAGGCCATCCGCCAGCTGGGGTGCGCCTTCGTCAACCTGCCAGGGTCCATGGCGGTCACCGTGCAGCGCTACATAAGCCTGGTCGAGCACCGTCTCAACACGAAGCGCCTCGGCACCGACTGACACGCCGCGCGATGGACGACCCCGGTTCCCAAAGCCAACCCGCGCCAACGCCACTCCCGCGCAATGCATTCCAGGGCGACCTCATGGCGCATGTCCAGGCCTTGTCGGGCACGTGGCGTGCCGCATTCGATGACCAGGCGGTCGGGGACGCACTGCGCGGCCTGAACCACTTTCTTGACGACGAACTGGCACGCGGCGTGCAAATTTTTCCGTTGCGTCCATTTCGCGCTTTGCTCGAGGTGGAGCCAGACGCCATACAGGTCGTCATCCTCGGGCAAGATCCCTACCACGGCCCGAATCAGGCGCAGGGCCTGGCATTCTCCGTGCCCGACAACTGCCCAATACCACCCAGCCTGCGCAATATGTTCGTCGAACTCGCGCGCGAATACCCCGACAGCTTCGTGCAGCAGCGCAACAGCCTCTTGCGGTGGGCCCGTCAGGGTACGCTGCTACTGAATACGTCGTTATCGGTCGAGGCGCACAAGCCGGCGTCACACGCCAAGCGCGGTTGGGAAACGGTTACCGACGCCATTGTCATGCGCGTGCTGCGCGAACCGCGCCCGAAAGTATTCCTGCTCTGGGGGTCGCACGCCCAATCGAAGGAATCGCTGTTGCGCGAGCACCCGCCAGCGGGGCCGGTACTCGTCCTCAAGGCCAACCATCCGTCGCCGCTGTCGGCACAGCGCCCGCCGCGCCCGTTCATCGGCTGCGGTCACTTTCGGAAGGCCAACACCTGGCTGCGCAACCACGGCGAAAACGGCATCGACTGGCTGATCA
Source organism: Candidimonas sp. (assembly GCA_004298545.1). Taxonomy (GTDB): domain Bacteria; phylum Pseudomonadota; class Gammaproteobacteria; order Burkholderiales; family Burkholderiaceae_B; genus SCQX01. Next base: position 1,707 of record SCQX01000284.1, read on the forward strand.
ATAAAACGCCGCCGCACCTTTCCTGAACGCCGCACATTTCTCAAGTGATCGTATCGATGACGCCCCCGTCGACTCGCAACGCCGATCCCGTCGTGGCGGACGCAAGCGGCGACGCAATGTAGACGACCAGGTTGGCCACCTCGTCGACCGTGGCCGCGCGGCGAATGATTGACGATGGCCGGTGGGTTCTTACGAAATCGGCGGCAACGGCCTCCAGAGGCTGACCGCTGCGGCGAACGTCATCGGCCAGCATGGCCGCCACGCCTTCGGACAATGTCGGCCCCGGCAGCACCGCGTTGACCGTCACCCCCGTACCGGCCACCCGTTTGGCAAGGCCACGCGAGACCGCCAGGTTGGCCGTCTTGGTCATTCCGTAATGCACCATGTCGGGCGGTATGTTCACGGCCGATTCCGACGAGATGAACACGACCCGCCCCCAATTGCGCGTCATCATGCCCGGTACGTAGGCGCGCGCCATGCGAACGCCTGACATGACATTGACCTCATAGAAGCGCCGCCACTCATCGTCGGGAATTGCGAAGAAATCACACGGGCCGAAGATACCGACATTGTTGACGAGGATGTCGGCCATAGGCACAGCCTTCACCAGCGCATCGCACCCTTGCGCGGTGCCCACATCGGCCACCACGCCCTGTGCGTCGACACCGGGCACCTCGCGGTGCAGCGCCTCGAGCGCCCGTTCCACCGACGCCGTGCGGCGGCCGTTGACGACCACGCGCGCGCCCGCGCCGGCCAGCCCGCGCGCTATCGCCAGCCCTATGCCGGCGGTCGACCCAGTGACGACCGCCGTTTTACCCGAAAGATCGATCTTCATGCGGCAAACTCCTGAGAAACATGACGAGGCCGCACGCACCACGTTGCCGTCGAAAGCGTGTCCGCAATCAACGTTCGGCGGCCTCGTCGACCATTTTCCACCAATCGAATAAAAGATTGCACCTGATACGAGCACCCATGCAAAATAGGGGTATGCCTCGTCCGCCCGCAAATGCGTCGCGGGCCGCGTGAATTGTTCAACTCGATTATTGGCCATTGGCAATGACACTCCCTCACAAACCCATTCCCGCCGCGATCGCCGTGGTCGTGCGCGACCGCCAGGTTCTGCTGGTACGCCGGGGGCACCAGCCCGACATGGGTAAATGGGGATTTCCGGGCGGGAAGATCGAGTTCGGCGAAACTGTGCAAGACGCGGCCGCGCGTGAACTGTTCGAGGAAACCGGCCTGCACGCGGAGCCGGGGCGGGCATTCACCGCACTCGACGTGTTCGACTATGGGGGCGACAAGACGCTGCGCCGCCAATTCGTTCTGGTGGCCGTGCTGTGCCGCTGGCTGTCGGGCGAAGCGCTGGCCGCGGACGACGCCGCCGACGCGGCCTGGTTTCCGGTGACGGGACTGGAGTCGACTACACTCCCCATGAGCGCCCATGTTGCAGAACTCGCCCGCCAGGCGCTCGCGCTCACGACGCGTCCGGGGGGCGATCCAGCCTGCGAGGCACGAATCCCCCACACCGGCGCAACCGAAGAACTCGATCAATTTGCTGACAAGGAAAAAGGATGAAATTGCTACGCTACGGGAACCGTGGTGAGGAAAAACCTGGCCTGCTCGACGCCGGCGGCGTCATTCGCGATCTGTCGCCGCTCATCGACGACATCACACCCAAATGGCTGTCGCGCGAGCGGCTGGCATGGCTGTCGGCGCTCGACCCGGCCGCGCTGCCCGCGATTGAAGGGCAACCCCGGCTGGGCGTACCCGTGTCGGGCGCACGCCAGTTCATCGGCATCGGCCTGAACTACCGCCGGCACGCGATCGAAGCCGGGCTGGACATCCCGAAGGAACCCGTCGTCTTCAACAAGGCCATCACCTGCCTGAACGGCCCCTGCGACGACGTCGTGATTCCTCCCGATTCAAGCGAAACAGACTGGGAGGTCGAGCTTGGTGTGGTCATGGGCACGGAAGCCCGGCGGGTTTCCGAGAACGACGCGCTGAATTACGTGGCGGGCTACGCGATCGTCAACGATGTCTCCGAGCGTTTCTGGCAATTCAAGCGCAACGGCCAATGGGTCAAAGGCAAGAGCTTCGATACGTTCGGGCCCGTTGGCCCCTGGCTGGTGACAGCGAATGAAATCGGCGATCCGCAGCACCTGGAACTGAAGCTCGCGGTCAACGGCGAGGTCAGGCAGCACAGCAACACGGCTGACATGATTTTCAGCGTTGCCACGCTCATCGCCCACCTGAGTCAGTTCATGACGCTGCTGCCGGGCGACATTATCGCCACCGGCACCCCCTCGGGAGTTGGGCTGGGCATGAAGCCGCCCAAATATCTGAAACGCGGGGACGCCATGACCCTGACGGTCGATGGGCTTGGCACGCAGACGCAACGGGTGGTGTAGGGGTGCGCAAGGCCATCCATCCATCAACCACGCGGCACAAAACAACACGTGGCTTGAACCATGGAACCTCAAACGACCGAGCCGGCTTTCAGCTTTTCGATTTCCGTCTCACTCAACCCCAGGACATCCCTGAGCACTTCGCCGGTGTGCTCCCCCAGGCGCGGCGGCGGCAGTGTGTAGCGTGCGGGCGTCCTGGAAAACTTGATGGGGTTCGCCACCAGGTCGACGCTGCCCGCCGCCGGATGCGCGAGCGTAATCTTCATGTGGCGCGACCGAACCTGGGGGTCCTCGAATACGGCCTGGAGATCATTCACGGGGCCGCACGGAATGCCAACCTTTCCCAGTTCCCCGACCCAATGCGCCGTGGGTTGGCACGCAAGCCGTTGGGCAATTCGCGGGATG
>SCQX01000285.1 GCA_004298545.1 Candidimonas sp.
GCCATGCCGTTGTTGATGCTGATGGGACGCACGGGCGCGTGGGGGAATATGAAACGGATTGCCGGGGTTGGGGGCAGGCGCAGTTCAGGGACCAGGGCGGCGAAATCGTTGCCGTCGGCACCCAGGCCGTGCAGCCAGACGATGGCGTGGGTCGGGTTGGCCGCCGTTTCAATTTCGATACGGTCGGGCAGTGTCGTGGTGTTCATGTCGAGGATGTGTCGGTAGGTGCAGTGGAGGATGCACCGGTTGAGGGGGGCGTGTTGGCGGGCATGTCGGTCGCCGCATCGGAAGGCGTGTCGGCGGCGAATGCCTTGATCGCCTGAAATAGTGCCCGGTAATGCCGCCGCGTGGGCTCCCGGCCGTCGGGCAGCGCCAGATTCAGGTCGCGTTCCTTACGGGCGGCGCGAATGAGCGTTCGCAGGTGCTGCGCGTCGGCCGCGGGGTATTCGTTCAGAAGTTCGGTCAGCGCGTCGTTGTCGCGCAGCAAAAGGTCGCGCAGGGCTTCGAGCCGGTGCATGGCGAGCGTCTGTTCACGTGTGCCGCGCGACCAGGCGTCGAGTCGTGCGCGCAGGGCGTCGGCGGGCGCCCTGCGCAGCAACTTCCCCACGTAATGGATCTGCCGGCGCCGGCCTTCGCGGCTGTGGATTCGCTGTGCCAGCTCGATGGCTTCGCGCAGCGGTTCGTCCAGGTCGAGTCGGTCGACCCGGGCGGCGGGAAGTTCCACCAGCCGCTTTCCCAATTCGAGCAACGTCTCCATGTCGCGCTTGACTTGCGATTTGCTGGGGCGGTCGTCGCGCGGGGAGCGTGACAGTGTGTCCTGGTCGTCGGTTTCTTTCTGTGGCATGGGTGATGGCGGCGGCGCGGGCGGTCGCGCGAGGGCGGGCTTGAAGCCGGTGGCTTCCGCCAGGGTGCGCCTCGGGGCATGCGCCGCAATTCGCTATGATAACCGTCTTGCCATACCTTCACGGCGTGGGGATCGAAGGATCAATCATGAATCGAGATGATGTTTTGGAATTGCCGATAATCGAGCATCAGGGTTTGTTTCGCCAGCTTGTGAGTCAGGCGCTGGACGAAGCGCGTGCGCTGGGCGCGTCCGATGCCGCTGCCGAAGTGTCGGAGAGCCGCGGCCTGTCGGTGTCGGTGCGCAAGCTGGCTCTGGAAACCGTGGAGCAGACGCGTGACCGTTCATTGGACGTCACGGTTTATGCGGGGCAGTGCCGCGGATCGGCATCGACCTCGGATTTTTCACCGGACGCGGTGAGCCAGACGGTCGAGGCGGCGTGGCATATTGCGCGTTATACGGCGCCCGATCCCGCCGCCGGGTTGCCGGATGCCGGCTTGCTGGCGCACGAGGTGCCCGACTTGCATCTGCATTACCCGTGGAGCCTCACGGCGCAAGAGGCGACGGACATCGCCCTGCGGGTGGAGCGCGCGGCGCGTTCCGTCAGTCCGCTGGTGACCAATACCGAGGGGGCGTCGGTAGATACCTTCGAGGGACATTTCGTCATGGGCAATACGCGCGGGTTTCTGGAAGGGTATCCGTATTCCCGCTACAGTCTGTCCGTGGCACCGATTGCCGGGCGGGGAGCGGCCATGCAGCGCGACTACTGGTACAGCGCTGCGCGGAATCCGGCGGCGCTGGCCGATCCGCTGGCCGTTGGGCGTTATGCCGCGGCGCGCACGCTGGCACGGTTGTCGGCGCGCCGCATTCGAACGGGGCGCTTTCCGGTTCTGTTTGAGGCGCCGGTGGCGGTTGGCCTGCTGGGAGCGTTGGTGCGGGCGGTGAGTGGCGGCGCGTTGTATCGCAAAACTAGTTTCCTCCTGGATTCACTCGGTACGCGTGTTCTCGCCGAGCACGTGGACATCGATGAGGATCCGCGTGTGGAAGGCGCCATGGGCAGTGCCCCGTTCGATGACGAAGGGGTGCGCACGCAGCGGCGGCGGCTGGTCGATGCGGGTGTGCTGCAAGGGTATTTCCTGTCGAGTTATACGGCGCGCAAGCTGGGCATGACGCCCACTGGCAATGCGGGTGGGTCGCATAATCTTTCTCTCAGTTCCCGGCTGACGAGCCCCGGTGATGATTTCCCCGCCATGCTGCGCAAGCTGGGCACGGGGCTGCTGGTCACCGAACTGATGGGGCAGGGGGTGAACACCGTGACCGGTGATTATTCCCGCGGGGCGTTCGGCTACTGGGTCGAGAACGGCGAGATTGCCCACGCGGTACAGGAAATAACGATAGCCGGCAATCTCGGCGACATGTTCCGGCACATTGTGGCGGTCGGGGCGGACACTATCGTCCTCGGTTCGAAGCGCATCGGTTCGGTACTGGTGGAACAGATGGCGATCGCGGGGGCGTAGCCGCCGCGTCACCCGCCGAGGTAGGCCTGCAATACGCGCGGGTGGACGAGCAGTTCGCCGCCGCGGCCGGACAGCACCAGGTTGCCGTTTTCCAGAACGTACCCGCGCTGCGCGATTTTCAATGCCTGGCGAACGTTCTGCTCCACCAGGAACAGTGTCAAGCCATCGGCATTGACCGCGCGCAACGCACGGAAGATCTCCCGCACCAGGATGGGCGCCAGGCCCATGGACGGTTCGTCCAGCAGCAGCAGGCGCGGCTTCGCCATGAGCGCGCGCGCGATGGCGAGCATCTGCCGCTCCCCGCCCGACAGGTTGCCCGCCAGCCCCCCGAAGCGTTCTTTCAGCCGGGGAAATAGTGTGAAGACGTAGTCGAAGTCGGCCGGCGTGCCGCTGTGGCGCCGGCGGTAGGCGCCGAGTTCCAGGTTCTCGCGCACGGTCATGGTGGTCAGGATGGCCCGCCCCTCGGGAACCTGCACGATGCCGCGCGCGACGATCTGGTGGGGCGCCAGCCGGGTGATATCCTCGCCCTCGAAGAACACCGCCCCGGCGGTCTTGGGTACCAGGCCCGACAGCGCAAGCAGGGTAGTCGTCTTGCCCGCGCCGTTCGCGCCGACCAGCGCGGTGATGCCGCCCTCTTCGAGCGCCAGATCGATGCCGCGCACCGCTTCGATGTGGCCGTAGCGCACGGTCAGATGGCGGGCTTCCAATACGGTGCTCATGCGGCGTGTCCCTCGGTTTCGTCGTCGCGCCCCAGGTAGGCCTCGATGACCGCTTCGTCGCGCCGTATGGCCTCGGGCAGCCCGGCCGCGATGATGCGTCCGAAATTCAGTACCGCGATCCGATCGCACAGGCCCATGACGAAATGCATGTCGTGTTCGATCATCAGGATGGTGTAGCCACGGGCGCGTATCGCGTGGATCTCGCGCATGAGCTCGGCGCGTTCGCCGGTGTTCATGCCCGCCACCGGCTCATCGAGCAGCAGCAGCTTGGGTTCGGTGGCCAGGGCGCGCGCCAGTTCGAGGCGGCGCTGCTCGCCGTAGGACAGGTTGTTGGCAAGGTCGTGCGCCTTGTGATCCAGCTTCATCCACGCCAGCAGTTCCATGGCGCGCCCGCGCGCGTCGGCCTCCTGGCGGCGGAAGTTCGGCAACCCCAGCGTCAGGGCGAGCACCCCGTAGCGCAGTTGCCGGTAGGCGCCCACTACCACATTTTCCAGCAGCGTCATTTCCTTGAACAGGCGAATGTTCTGGAAGGTGCGCGCCAGTCCCAGGCGGGTGATCCGGTGTGGCTTCAATCCCAGCAGCGATTGATTTTCGAAGCGGATGTCGCCGCCGTCGGGCGCGAGCAGCCCGGTGATCAGGTTGAATACCGTCGTCTTGCCGGCGCCATTCGGGCCGATCAGGCCGACTATGGCACCTTGCGGCACCTGAATGTTGACGTCATGCAGGACGCGCAGTCCGCCGAAGCGGACGGACAGGTTGGCCAGTTCAAGCACGGCGCTTGCGTCCAGCGCGCAGCCAGTGCGCGACGCGCGCCGGATCCCAGATGCCGCGTGGCAGGAACAGCACGATCAGCACGAGTATCAGGCCGTTGGCCACCAGGCGGAAGCTGTCGAAACCGCGCAGGACCTCGGGCAGCAACGTGATGATCGCGCTGCCGATCAGCGGGCCCGCGAGCCCCTCGATGCCCCCCAGGATGGTCATGGTGAGAATTTCCACGGCCCGCTCGAAGCCGTATTCGTTCGGGCCGATGAAGAAGGTCAGGTGCGCGTCGAGGGCGCCGGCCAGCCCCGCCACGGCGGCACCCAGAACGAACGCCAGCATCTTGTTGGCGCGCACGTCGATGCCCATCAGGCTTGCCGCCGTCTCGTCGCCGCGTATCGCGTCGAAGGCGCGGCCGACCTTGGATACCTTCAGGCGCCACAGTATCAGCAGCACGGCGACGACGGCAAGCAGCACGTGCCACCACTGGGTAAGCGGTGGTATGCCGTTCAGGCCCAGCGCGCCGCCGGTCAGCGATTCGGTGTTGAGCACGATCACCCTGACCACTTCGCCGAATGCCAGGGTGGCCATCGCCAGATAGACGCCCGACAGACGGATGGTCGGCAGGCCGATGATTGCTGCCGCGACGGCCGGCGCCGCCATGCCCGCGGCCAATGAGACCGGAAATGGCATGCCGAGGTTCAGGGTGAGGATGGCGGCCGTGTACGCGCCTATTCCCATGAACGCCGCATTGGCGATGGACAGCATGCCGCAGACCAGTGTCAGCCAGATGGACAGGGCCAGCAGGGCATTGGTGCCCAGCGACAGAACGACATTGCTGTAGATGGCCCAGAAGGTGGCGAGGCTACCGCTCATGGCGCGTCATGCCTTGCGTTGTTCGGCTTTTCCGAACAGCCCGCGCGGCCGCAGCAGCAACACCAGGAACAGCAGGCCGAAGGCGACCGCGTCGCGCGTGGTGGAGCCGATGTAGGCGACGGACAGCACCTCGGAGAACCCGAGGAAGAGTCCACCCAGCATGGCGCCGGGTATGCTGCCGAGGCCGCCCAGGATGACCACGGCGATGCCTTTGCGCAGTATCGGCTCGCCCATCAGCGGATAGAGGGCGTCGGAATACAGGCCGATGAGCACCCCCGCGATGCCTCCCAGGCCACCCGCCGCGAAAGAAGTCGTCAGGAAGAGGCGTTCCACGTTGATGCCGAGCAGCCACGCGGCCTTGGGTGATTCGGCGACCGCCCGCAGCGCGCGCCCGAAGCGCGTGCGGCGCATGACGAGCATCAGCAGCGCCATCAAGGCGAGCGAGATGAGGATGATGCCGATTTCCACGGTGGTGATGCGCAATCCCGCCATCATCAAAGGGTGGTTGGGCACGGTGCCCGGCGGAAAGCGCAGGTTGTTCGGGCCGAAAAGTCCTTGCGTCCCGTTGGTCAGAATGATGCCTATGCCGATGGTGGCAATCATCGGTATCAGGTGAGGAGCCCCCCGGTGGCGCAGGGGCCGCAGCACCAGCCAGTCGATCGCCGCGCCAATCGCGCCGGCGGCGACGAAGGCCGCGATCAGGCCCGCCCACAGTGGAAGTCGCAAAGTCGCGATCGCAAACAGCGCCGCGTAGGCTCCCGTCATGAAGACGGCGCCGTGCGACAGATTGATGATGCCGAGAACGCCGAAGATCAGCGTGAAGCCGAGGGCGAACAGCGCGTAGACGCACCCGAGGGACAAGGCGTTGACGAATTGTTGTTCCAGCATGGCAATGGTTCCGGAGTCGCGGTGCGCTTGGCCTCGTGTGCGGTTCGGTTCATCCGTGCGTTCGAATTCGAACGCACGGGTTCGTCATTTTTCGATGATGTATTTTCCGTCGCGGGTCACACTGATGATGGCCGTCTGTCTGGCGTCGTAGCCGGCGGGCTGGCCTGCCCTGTTCTTCGCCTGAATGAATTCGAACGCGCCGGTTGCGCCGGTCCACTTGACCGCCGGCAGGGCGTTGCGCAGCGCAAGCCGTTCGGCCGCGAGATCGCCCGTGAATTTCACCTGCTTGAGCGCTTGCGCGGCGATGTGCATGGCGTCATAGGATTGCGCGGCGAACTGGTCCGGCGGACTGTTGAACTTGGCCTTGTACGCGTCGATGAATTGGGTGTTTTCGGGAGTCGCGTTGTCGATGGACCACGGGCTGCCCACCCAGAGGTCGTTCGACGCGGCACCCGGGGCCAGCGTGAAAATCTTGACCGAATTCATGCCGTTTCCGCCGATGAACGGAACGTTGATGCCCAGCTGGCGCGCCTGCACCATGATCGGGCCACCTTCGGCGATGAGCGCCGACAGCACGATGGCGTCCGGGTGCGTGCCTTGAATTTTGGTCAGTTGCGCCTTGAAGTCGACATCGCCCTTGGAGAAGGTTTCGGTCGTCGTCACGGGAATCTTCAGATCGGCCAGCGCCTTCTTGAAATTGTCGTAGCCGCTCTTGGTGAACACGTCATCGTTGCCGTAGAGTACCGCCACTTGCTTGATGCCCAGCTTGCGTTGTGCCGTCGCCAGTGTGACGGGCAGGACGTCGGCCTCGGTGACGGAATTGCGGAATATGTAGTTGCCGATGGAGGTAATGCCATCGGCCGTGTTGGAGGTGCCGAAGACGACGGTTCTGGCGGCCTGGGCGATCGGGTCCGCCGCCTGCGCGGAGTTCGACAGGGTCGGCCCGAACACCATCACGACCTTATCCTGAAAAATCAGTTTTTTGAAGACGTTGATGGCCTCGTCCTTCTTGCCCTGTTCGTCGTCGGTGACGAACACGATCTTGTTGCCGTCGATGCCGCCAGCGGCGTTGATTTCAGAGGCCGCCAGGTCGAAACCATTGCGCACGGAGTGGCCGTATTGGGCGGCAGGGCCCGACAGCGCTTCGGCCATGCCGATCTTGATGTCGGCGGCATGCGCCATGGTCAGGCCGCTCGCGGCGATTAGCGATGCCAGAAGCATCTTGCGTGTAGTCGACATGGTGGTTGCTCTTCCGTTGTGTTCATTCGAAGGCGGTGGCCACCGGCCCGCGGGATATGCGCGTGCCGTTGCGTGTGGTGCCGTCCAAGTTGCCGCCCAGCGGTCACGGTTACCTCGGCGCGTCCCGCCGCAGCTTGGGAAGCATCGAATTATCACGCAATTTACCGTTGATTGAAATGCGTGGCGGCCGAGGACCGTGGGCGTACGGTCGTGCCGCGCACCGCTGGCTCGTTTGGCGGGTGTCCAAGGATTCCCCGCACGATTCCGTGGGGGTCGCTGCATTGAGAGACCGGCGAATCATGCTATCATTATCGGCTCTGCGCACTGCTGCCATAGAGGTGTCGGCGATTCGTGCGGATTCGCACGGGCGGGTACAACAACGCCCAGACGGATTCGCCCCGGTTCCCCCATCGGGGGCCTTCATCGCCAGCCGTCAGGTGGAATCGGTCGGGTCGATGTGATTGGCGGTGGGCGGGGGGGTGGACGGCCTGGTGGCAGGCGTCTTTTTCAATTTTTTCAGGGACCATCATGAAGACCTTCGTGGCCAAGCCGCATGAAGTCAAGCGTGACTGGTACGTGATTGACGCCAGGGGCAAAGTCCTCGGTCGTGTGGCCAGCGAAGTCGCACGGCGCTTGCGCGGCAAACACAAGCCGGAATTCACGCCTCACGTCGACACGGGCGATTACATCGTCGTGGTCAATGCGGCCGAACTCGTCGTTTCGGGCAGTAAAGCGCGCGACAAGAAATATTATCGGCACTCGGGTTATCCGGGCGCCATCTCCGAGACCACTTTTCAGAAGATGCAGCAGCGCTATCCGGGCCGCGCGCTGCAGAAGGCCGTGAAAGGCATGTTGCCGAAGGGGCCGCTGGGGTATGCGATGGCAAGGAAGCTGAAAGTCTATGCCGGGGGCGAACATCCCCATTCCGCCCAACAGCCGAAACCGCTGGAACTCTAAGGAGAGGTCATGATCGGTAACTGGAATTACGGAACCGGCCGCCGCAAGACTTCCGTGGCGCGTGTGTTCTTCAAGAAAGGTTCGGGCAAAATCATCGTCAACGGCAAACCCGTAGACGAATATTTCGCCCGTGAAACGGGGCGCATGATCGTGCGTCAGCCGCTGGCGCTCACCGACCACCTGGAATCGTTCGATTTCCACATCAATGTGATTGGTGGCGGCGAAAGCGGCCAGGCGGGCGCCGTACGCCACGGCATCACGCGCGCGCTCATCGACTACGATGAGACGCTGAAATCGCCGCTCAAGCAGGCCGGGCTGGTCACGCGCGACGCGCGCGAAGTCGAGCGCAAGAAGGTCGGGTTCCACAAGGCGCGGCGGCGCAAACAGTTCAGCAAGCGCTGATCGGTCCGGTTCGCTGTGGG
>SCQX01000286.1 GCA_004298545.1 Candidimonas sp.
GAACGCAGCTACTACGTGGAGCCGCGCGTCACGCCGCCGTCGCTGCTGGCCGATGGGCACGGCGGCTTTCTACTCTTTGCGGTTGGCGAGAAAAGCAGTGCGGCAAACGTCTACGATAGCCGCACCCGCACGTGGACGACGCTGGGCGGACGTTTCGTTGGTCATCTCACCGCATTCAGCCTGCCACATGGCGGAACGGGTCTGCTGGCCCGGGACGGCACCGGCCGCCTGTGGCTGGCGACTCGAGCGGCGAATGGGGACTGGCGGCGCTGGCTGCCGTTTCTGGGCGCGCGCATCGTCGATCGGCCAGTGTCGGTGGCCGCGTCCGACCGAATCTCCGTCGTCGCCATGGGAACCGATGGCACGTTTCAATATGCGGAACTGCCTCTCACGAATACAGAGGCAAATCCGCCGCGGTGGTCGGCAATGCCGGCGCTGAACAACGCGCTGACGCACGCCGCCGTGGTGCGCGATGCGGGGGGGCGGGCAGTGACATTCGCCGCCGACCGCCAGCAACGCCTGTGGTATACAGTGCTTGGCGTCAGCGGCTGGGAGCCCTGGCACCTGATATTTCGAATTGCCACCAGCGGAGGTCTGGCGGCCATACGCGACCGCGCCGGCAACATCGAGCTGTATGCCCGCGACGCGGCAAGCGGCCACTTGCTGCGCATTGACGAGAAACGTCAGACGTCCGGCGATATCGCGTGGTCGGCGCCGCAAGATCTCAAACTCGAGTACGTCGGGATTCCGACCCCGAGCCTCGACACGCGAGGCAACGTCGTGGTGGCCGTTCGCCACGGGAACTCGTTATGGCTGCTGGGACCCGATGGCATTCATCGCCTGGGTTCGGGCGTTGTGTCGGATCCTGCGTCGTGTATCGCCGCCGATTCACTTCACATCGTTGGACGCCACGCGAACGAGCACCAGATCTACCGCGTCTGGACGCGCCATCGCAATGTCTGGGAAGCCGAAAATCTGACGGCTCCACCGCCCGCTGGTGGCGGCATTTCCGTAAGCACCGCCGCGCGGTAATCGCCTCCCGTCGCCGGGGCGGCTAGCCATCGGTGGCCGGGGCCGACGCCGAGCCGGGGCGAACCACCAAAGTTGATTCAGCGCAATATGTGAATGGGTTCGCCAGCGTACGCTGGTTCCAGTCCACGAGACCGTAGCGGCGGCTCGACGTTCGTCAAGGTCGTTCCACGCGGGCGCAAACCGCCGTCAACAGGACCAATAGGTCCATCGACAGGAGCTTGATATGACTCGCCAACCCACCATGAAGGGCCTTGTCTACCATGGGCCTGGAAAGATAGCCTGGGAAACGGTTCCCGCGCCAAGCATCCGTCATCCGACCGACGCGATCATAAAAGTTGCGAGAACCACCATTTGCGGTACGGATCTGCACATCCTCAAGGGCGACGTACCCGCCGTCACCAGCGGAAGAGTACTGGGCCACGAAGGGGTTGGCATCGTCGAGGAAGTGGGCGCTGCCGTCCGTACCTTCAAAAAATCCGACCGCGTATTGATTTCGTGCATCACGTCCTGCGGAAAATGCGAATACTGCAAGAAACAGATGTATGGCCATTGCGAGGACGGCGGCTGGATACTGGGCCATTTGATCGACGGGACCCAGGCGGAGTACGTGCGCATCCCGCATGCGGACAACAGCCTGTACCACATTCCGGCCGGAGAGGATGAGGAAGCGCTGGTCATGCTCAGCGACATTTTCCCCACGGGCTTCGAAATAGGCGTTCTTTACGGCGCCGTGAAGCCTGGCGACGTGGTTGCCATCGTGGGCGCGGGACCTATCGGCATGGCGACGCTGCTGACGGCGCAGTTTTATTCACCCGGCAAGATCATCATGGTGGATACGGACCGCTCGCGTCTTGATCTGGCCAAAAAATTCGGCGCGACGCACGTGGTGAACAGCGCGAGCGGCAACGCGGTCGATGCCATTCTTGCCCAAACAAAGGATGGTGTGGACGTTGCGATCGAGGCGGTCGGGGTGCCGCAAACCTTCGACATCTGTCAGCGCGTCGTCCGGCCCGGCGGACACATTGCGAACATCGGCGTTCACGGGGCGAGTGTCGATCTCGATCTTCAAAAACTCTGGATCCAGAACATCACGCTGACCACCGGCCTGGTCAACACGAACACTACGCCCATGCTGCTCAAAACGGTCGAGTCGAGGAAGTTGGCGCCGGCGAATTTGATCACGCATCACTTCACGTTCGACCAGATCCTGAAAGCTTACGAGGTTTTCGGCAACGCGGCGGCGGAAAATGCGCTGAAAGTCATCATCAGCGGTGCCGGTTCGAAACGCGGCAAGAGGTTGGTCATGTGAGTGGTGGCAGGCGCGTTCATGATCACCGGCGCCTCGGGCGCCGGTCGCAGGCCGCGGTGGCGCCACGGTCCAAGCCTTTGGCCTGGCCAGCCGACTCGCGCCTGATTCGCGGGGGGTTGTAAGTTTTAATATACGCATAATGTGTATTATGTAAAGTATTCGATTTCACCGGATATGGGGGCATGGGGTAAATCTGCTGTTCGCCGCCGTGCGCGACGATATTGGCACGCCAATGGCGGCTGACGTGCTCTATCCCGTTACGCGCTGGCTGTCGCCCATAATCGCCGCGTTGCCGGCGACCAGCGCATAGTTGTAGCCATCCGACGACCAGTAGTTCACCGCCAACTGGCCGTCGTGGCGCTCGCCGCGCGGTATCGGCCGCGTCCCCGGATCCGGTGAGCGGACATAGAAGCTGACCGACTCGCCCGCCTGGTTTCGGTAGACCACGATAGCCGCGGGCCCCGCGGTATCGGCGAGCAACCGGGCACCAACGACACGAAAACCGGAGGCGGACAAATCCGGCAAATGGGCCACCCCTGGAAAGCGTCGGCTCATCCACGCCTGGATGTCTCCGGCGGAAGTCCGTACCACGTCCAGCGGCGCGCTACGATCGAGCGCGAATAACCGGTAAGCCTGCACAGCGTCCGCCATCGGGGCCGACGTGTCTTGTTGCCTATCGTGTAACTGCCACCCCGCAATCCCGCTGACGCCGACCGCAAGGAACAGACTCGCGGCAACTATTGCGGTACGCCACCAACGGCGCGGATGCGGGGCGCGCGGACTGATCGCGGCAGACGTCTCCATGGGGAGATCGGCGTATGCCGTTTGCAGTTCCCGGGCGTCCCGTTGCCAGTCGGCAATGATTTTGGCTCGTTCCGGGTGGACCCGCATCCATGCCCGCATGCGCCTCTGGCTGATCTCATCCAGGCGACCGTCCACGTAGGCGTGGATGTCGGATTCACTGGGAAATGTGTTGTTCTTTCTCACGCTGTTTCCCCAACGTTGACACGGTGACTCGCATGGTATGACCTTCCGCGCAGCGACGCAGCGCGGCACGCGCACGCGACAGGCGCGACATGACGGTTCCGACGGGGACTCTCAGTATGTCGGCAACCTCACGGTAGCTCAGGCCTTCCACGGAAATCCACAACAACAAGCGGCGCTGGGGCTCCGGCAATTGCTTCAGCGCCCTGATGATGGCGTGCTCTATCGCCACATGTTCCGCGGACGGACTCCGCGCCTCGATCTGTGCCCGGCCTCTGAAAAATTCCAGCACCCGGGCATAACGGCGGGCTCGGCGCTGCTGATCCAGGAACAAGCGGTACGCGATGGCGAATAGCCAGGGACGCACCGCGTCGGTGGTGCGGGTGTGCCAGCGCGAAAGCGCGCGCTCGAGTGTGGACTGAACCAGATCGTCGGCGCGGCTTCCATCGTGCGTCAGCCATAGCGCGAAACGCTTCAGCCGCGGAAGCAGCTCGCGCAACTGGTCATCGATGGTCTCGGAAGACATGAGGTGAAATTCCAAAAGGTGGCGGTCAACACTTGCTAGACGCCACTCCAGGGCCTTTATTCCCACGCGGATGGAATAAAAAGGATCGGCACGCGTCTTTCCCACGTTGTCCCCATCAACCTTCAATCGGAGAAAGTGCATGGCCCTGATCCTTCACCGTACTGCGCGAACCATTCGGCACGCAATTCCCGCGTGCTGCGCCCTCGCCGCCGCGCTCATGACCGGATTCACCACTGGCGCGTTCGCGGCC
>SCQX01000287.1 GCA_004298545.1 Candidimonas sp.
GGCAGTAATTTCGCGCTGGCACTCGAGCGCCTGATCCATGCTGACGAATTCCGCAAAAAAACAGGCTCCTGAGCCTGTCATGCGCGCCTTGATTCCACACTGGCGAAACCACTTGGCCAACTGCCCCACCGCCGGGTACATGGCGCATGCCACAGGTTCCAGGTCATTGCGACCGAAAAGCGCCGCGTTGCTTCTTCTCTGCCAATCTGCGAAGACGGCAATTGTGACGCACGCGGTATTCCTTGTCAATTCAGGGGCCGCGAACACGGCCTGCGTGGGAATGGCCTGATACGGCTGCGCGACCACATAGACGCGCTCGGGTAGCGCGACGGCGGTCAAGTCGGCGCCCACCCCTTCGGCAAACGCGGATTGGCCGAACAGGAACGCAGGCACATCGGCGCCCAGCGACAAACCAATACGCATGAGCGCCGCGCGTGACAAGCCACAGTTCCACAGCCGGTTCAGCGCAATGAGCGTGGTTGCGGCGTCCGTAGAACCACCGCCCAACCCGCCCCCGACGGGTATGTGTTTGCGGCACACCACGTGAACACCTGCGCGCACCCCCGTCACCCGGCGCAGTGCGCGCGCCGCCCGTATGATCAGGTCGTCGTCGCCGGCTTCGTCCAAGGCCGGATTGTCACAGGAAACGAGGCCGTCGGCGCGCGCGTCGAAATCGAGCCGATCGTACAGATCGACGAATCGGAAGACCGTCTGCAGGTCATGGTACCCATCGGCCCGCCGGCCCACGACATGGAGGAACAGGTTGAGCTTGGCCGGCGCGGGCATATCGTACAAGGCCATCGCCATCCCCGCGCCGCGCTCAGCTGTCGATGACGAGCCGCACGACGATACGCGTGCCGGCATCGGCGCGCCGCAGGACCAGCAGGCGTGGCCCCATGGCGTCGTAATTCGCCAGACGGACGGCCCAGCCATTTTCGAGGAAGCTCTCGATTTTCCCGCCGGCACCGGTTTTCAGGTCGCGCGCGCGCCCATCGGTGCGGCCGCGCAGCCAAGTGCGCAACCCATCAACGGGAATTGGCCCGCCAACCACTTGCGCCACCAGGGCATCCGCATCCTGGGCGAACTCGCGCGTACCGTCGGCGCGCAGCAGCACGGCGCCCGCCGGGGTGACATCCACGCGAGCCAATGTGCTTCCGAGCGGGTTCGCCAGATCGAGCCGCTGGTTCCCGCCTTCGTCCAACCACGAAAACCCGCCCTGGACCGCGCGCGGTTCACCGGAGTTGCTGCTGACATTGACTGCGAAACGCCCGCTGCGGCTGAATGCCGCGGCGCCATGGCCAACCAGCCTGGGGGGTACCGCGCACGCGCCCAACAGCAGCAACAGGCCCGCGGCGCCCGCCTGAATGACACGGCGCGCGAACAGGCGCCGTGTCATTGGAACGACACCTGGAACCGCTTCAGTGTCTTGACGAGAACGTCGTTGTGAGGATCTTTCTGGAACCCTTCCCGCCATATCTTGCGCGCTTCGTCGCGCCGATCGAGTTTCCAGAGAACCTCGCCCAGATGCGCGGCGACATCGGCCGTTGGCAGCTTGCGGTATGAACGCTCGAGGTAATCAAGCGCGCCGCGCAGGTCGTTCACCCGGTACAGGTACCACCCCATGCTGTCCTGGATGAACGGGTTGTCCGGATCGAGTTCGAGCGCTCGATCAAGCAGGTCGCGCGCCTCGTCCAGGTTCTCGTCGCGATCGGCGTAGGTATACCCCAGCGAGTTGTAGGCATCGGCATCGTTGGGGTCGAGTTCGATCACGCGCTGCATCAACGCTTCGAATTGTTTGACCTTGCCCTGCTGCACAAGCAGCATGCCAAGATCGTATTTGATCTCGGGCATGTCTGGCAGCGCTGCGTCGGCGCCGACCAGAACCTGGACTGCGTCATCGGTGCGCCCCGAATTGCGGTAGATGGCCGCCAGCGTAAGGGCAATGACCGCTTTCTCCTGCCGATTGGCTGGTTTCAAATCGGCAAGCGTCTTGCGCGCCTTGGGAAGGTCGCCCATGCGCGCCTGCAATACCGCCATGTGAATGCGGGCCTGGAAACGCACGGCCGGGTCTTCGATGAAGCCCAGCTGGCGAATCGCCTCGCCAAGCTGATTTTGTTTCTCGGCGACCTGCACCAGCAACAGGCGCGCGTCCGAGACGTTGGACTGCGCATCGGTGGCATTCACATTGAACGACCTGCCGCGCTGCGTCTGGACATCGATGTAGTTGTTCAGCAGCGCCTTGGCCTGCGCATAGTCGCCGGCGCGAAAGTCGACCTCGGCCTCGGTGTAGAGCAGATCGAAGTCTTCCGGCGTACGCCGCCGCATGTTGTGCAGGATGTCGAGCGCCTCGCCCGTCTTGTGCAGGCCAACCAGCTGATTGACCAGCATCAGCTGCAGCTTGCGGGAATCGGGGTGTGCCGCGATGAAGGTTCTCGTCACGGCAATGGCCTGCGTCGGATCGACCTTCATTCCGTATTCCAGCACGCGCTGAGCCGCCGGTTCGGAATCTGGCTCCATCGCCATCGC
>SCQX01000288.1 GCA_004298545.1 Candidimonas sp.
CCCGCAAGATACTCGCCGAGGTTTCGCACCGAAAACATTGCGGCCGCCACGCCCAGCGCCGCGTGGTCAGGAAAGTCGGCGGACGATGTCGCGGCCAATGGAGACGGTGGATGCCGCCAGGGCGATTTTCACCAGATCGCCAAAGATGAAGGGGGTGACTCCCGCCACAATGGCCTTGTCGTAGCCGATGAGAGACCCGAGCCAGGCATAGCCGATTCCCAGAATGAGCACCTCGCCAAGCAACATGGCGCCGGCGAGGCGCAGGGTGTTGCGCTTCCAGCCATGGTCTGTCAGGTAGCCAACCAGAATGGTTGCCAGCAGGTAACCCAGCAGGTATCCGCCCGTTGGTCCCATGATGTACAGCGGCCCGCCACCGCCGGTGAAAACCGGCAGGCCGAAGGCACCCTCGGCAAGGAAGAGCACCATGGTGGCGGTTGCAAGCCGCCAGCGGTACGTGGCGGCAATCAGCAATACCGCAAACGTTTCGAGCGTCAGGGGTACTGGCCAGAACGGTACGGTGACCCTTGCCGATGCCACCAGCAGCAAGTTTCCGGCAGCGATCAACAGCACCGTTTTGAGAAGCGCGTTCGCGCCCGTGCTGCGTGCGTCGACACCGGTTTTTCCTATTTGGTAGCTCATGACGATATTCCCTGTAAGTTTTCCAGCTGAGCAACGTAGTCGGCATCTTTGTCGCCACGCCCCGACAGGTTGACCAGAATGTGCCGGTCAATGGGTAGAGTCGGCGCGGTACGCATCGCCCAGGCAACCGCATGGGCACTTTCCAATGCTGGAATAATACCCTCTACGCGGGAGAGTGTCATGAACGCGTTCAGGCACTCCTGGTCAGTCACTGATTCGTACCGCACGCGCCCGGTATCTTTCAGATAGCTGTGTTCGGGCCCCACGCCCGGATAATCCAGCCCCGAAGCGACGCTGTGTACGGCGTCGGGGGTGCCATCGTCGTTCTCCAGTACGTAAGTCTTCATGCCGTGAATGACGCCAACCCGGCCCATGGTGAGCGTGGCGGCGTGGCGCCCGGGCTTCCCGGTGCCTTCTCCCGCCGGCTCGACGCCCACCAGTGTCACTTCCGCATCTTCGAGAAACGCGGTGAAAAGACCAAGCGCGTTCGACCCGCCCCCCACGCAGGCGGCGGCGTAGTCGGGCAGTCGGCCGTGGCGGCTTTTGAATTGCGCGCGCGCCTCGCGCCCCACAATACTTTGGAAATCGCGCACCATCATGGGAAAGGGATGGGGGCCGACCACCGAGCCAATTGCGTAGAAGAAGTCGGCCGGGTTGCTCAGATATTCTTCGAAAGCGCTGTCGACAGCCTCTTTCAGGGTTGCGGCGCCGCGTGTCACCGCCACTACTTTGCAGCCGAGGATGCGCATCTTGGTGACGTTGGGATGCTCTTTTTCGATGTCGACCTGACCCATGTGGATTTCACAGGGCAGGCCCAGCAGTGCGCAAGCCGTGGCCAGCGCCACGCCGTGTTGACCCGCCCCCGTTTCGGCGATGACCTTCTTCTTGCCCATGTGTTTGGCGACGAGCACTTCCCCCAGGCAGTGATTGATCTTGTGCGCGCCCGTGTGGTTGAGGTCTTCGCGCTTCAAGTGGATTTGTGCGCCACCCAG
>SCQX01000289.1 GCA_004298545.1 Candidimonas sp.
GGCCATCATCTGCGCGTACGTACCCTGGCGCACGATGCCGCCCCTGCCCAGTTCCACCACCTGGTCGCAGTGCCGCAGGGTGGAGAGCCGGTGGGCGATGATCAGAATGGTCAGGCCGGCGCCGAGGTTTTCGATGACGTCCATCACGGCACGTTCGGTGTCGTTGTCCAGTGCGCTGGTGGCTTCGTCCAGCACGATGACCTCGGCCTGCTTGTACAGGGCGCGCGCAATGCCGATGCGCTGGCGCTGCCCGCCCGACAGCCGCACGCCGCGCTCGCCCACCAGGGTGTCGTACTGTTCGGGTAATGATTCCACGTCGGCGGCGATTTGCGCCTGGCGGGCGGCGTGGCGCATGCGCGCCATGTCGATTTGGTCCGCGGGGACGCCGAAGGCGATGTTCTCCATGATGCTGCCGTCGGCCAGGTAGATGGCTTGGGGCACGTGGGCGATGCGGCGCTGCCAGGCGCGTTGCGTGCTGGCGCGCAAAGGCGTGTCGTCGATGAGCACCCGCCCCTCGGTGGCGGGCAGCAGGCCCATGACGATGTCCAGCAGCGTGCTTTTGCCGCTGCCGGTGGTGCCGATGAACCCCATGCGGCTGCCCTTGGGAATGTCCAGGTCCAGACCCCGCAGCACCATGCGGCCGCCGGGCCGGTAGCGGAACCCCAGGCCGCGAATGTGGATGGCGCGCGTGAACGGCAGCGCCGTGGCGGATGGGCCAAATATCTCTTCGTCGATGGGCTGGTTCAGCAATGCCAGGGCGTCCGCCAGGGAATCTTTGTTGCCGCGTATCTGCACGATGGAGAGGTAGGCCTGCTGCAACACCGGCAGCAGGCGCTGCGCTGCTAGCGCCAGCACGCCCAGCGTGGTCACGACCTCGACCTCCCCGCCCGAATGGCGCGCCAGGCTGTAGGCCAGCAGGGCGATAAGCGTCATGCCCAGCGCCTCGGCCACGAAGCGGGGCGACCCGCCAATGAAAATGCTGCCCGCCTGCGCGCGGCGCAGGGGCAGGTCGGCGTTGCGGTAGTCGGCGCAGTATTCCTCCTGACTGCCGTTTATCAGAATGTCGCGAATGCCGCCCAGGCCTTCCTGCAAGACCTTCACCACGCGGGTGTATTCCCTGGCCGCGCGCTCGCTGTTGGCGGCCAGCCGCTTGCGCGTGGCCACGATGACGACGCCGTAGATGATGCCGAAGCCCACCAGCGCCGCCGCCGAGATTGCAGGGTCTATGCCGAGCAGCACCATCAGGATGGCCGTCAATATGACGACCGAGCTGATCAGCATGAGCAGCGGGACCAGGAAGGAATAGATGACGGCCTGCACCTTGTTGGTGACGCCGCTGATCACCTCGCTGCTGTTGCGCGAAACGTGCACCGCGTAGGGCTGGTAGAGCGTGCGGCGGTAGATTTCAAAACTGAAATCGGCTCCGATGGCAAACGACAGCCGCGTGCTCGCGTACAGTAGCAGCAGCCGCATGACGCCCGCGCACAGCGCCGCCGCAATGAAGACGATGGTGACTGGCAGCAGCAGTTCGTGGGCGGTTTGGATGCCGGCCCATTGCAGCAGCGGCCGGATCGCCGGATGCGCCAGGACGCGGTCGGGCGCCGTGATCACCCCCAGGAAAGGCAGCACCGCCCCGAGGCTGGCAACTTCCGCGAAAGAAGTGAGTATCGTCAGAACCAGCAGCAGCCCCAGTTGCCGCTTGCGGCGCGCCGCCAGATGCGCCCAGAACCCGCGGATCAGCACGCCGGTGGACAACCGAGGTTTTGCATACCGTGCGTCGGCCATGGCGTAGTCGCGGGTGATGGGGACTCATGTGGACATGATAGGCGATAGTACACCGTTCCACCGCTTGCGCGACGGCTGGCTGCGATATAATGTACGTTATATTGTACAAATGCAGAGCCCGCCAACCGCCGGCTGCTAACTTCTATGGAGCAAGCGATGACCATCTCATGCGGCGATGTGGTGCCATTGTCCCAAGCCAGAGCCCGGCTGTCAGAACTAGCTGATCAGGCGAGGGCCGGGGCCGAGAAGATCGTAACGAAGAACGGCGAAAGCTACGTTGCCATCATCGACGCTCAGCGTCTGGATTATTACCACCACCTGGAGCGCGAGCGCATCCACTTGTTGCTGGTGGAAGACGCCAGCAGGGGCCTGGCCGATGTATCGGCGGGCAGGGTGAAACACGCTCGCGGCGCCCTTGCCGCCATCAGGCGCGGTCGCGCCACCAGAATGCCTGGTTAACTGACTGATACGCGCCATGGCAGTCCGCCGCGCGGTCAAGCTCACCGCCAACTTCGAGCGCAATCTTGAAGAAGTGGAAGCGTTCCTGCAGGAAGCCGAAGCGCCGCATGCATTCGACGCGCTGCTGGACGAACTGGCGGATACCGTCATCCCCAATCTGGAGCGTTTCCCCGGCATGGGCCGATCATTCCTCGAGCGGCCCGTTCGCTCTGTCGAGGCAGGTAACGGCATCGCTCGTCTGGCCAAACAGCTCAATGCCGTTGCCGGGAACGGCGAACTGCGCGAGTACATCATGGCACGTTACCTGTTGCTGTATGCGCTGATTGAAGATACGGTGTATCTGCTCTCGATTCGCCACCATCGGCAGCTGTCGTTCGATTTGGCAAGTCACTGGTCGGCGTGAGCGTACGCCCCGTTGAACGAGGCGGCGATTTGTGGCTATGCAGTCACAGTGCTCACAGCCGCCGGCGCGCCGTGCTTCCTCGTTCGATCAGCTCGACGGGAAGTTCCGTTTGCCAGGGAACCGTCTGCCCCGCAAGGCGCCCCAACATATGCCGAGCCATTGTGCGGCCGAGCTCCAGCGTGGGGGTGCGCAGCGTCGTGAGCGACGGCTCTTGAAATGCGGCAATCTCCATGTCGCCGTAACCGGCGATGGAAATCGCGGCGGGTACGGCAACGCCATCGATCCGGCATTGGCTGAGTGCGCCGATGGCCAGAATGTCGTTCACGCATACGACGGCCGTGGGGCGTTCCGCGTGGTGAAGCAGTGTGGACATGGCCTGCGCACCGTCGCGTACGGTGTACGGTACTTGAAGGAGGCGGGAGGGGGGCAGTGTCACCCCATGGCTTTCCAATACCTGGAGTACGCCCGCAACGCGTTCTCGCGCGCGATCGTTTTGATCGGTCACACCTGAAATAATGGCGAATTCCCGGTGCCCCAGGCCCCAGAGATACGCGGTGAGCCGCGCGGTCGCCTTGCGGTTGTCCATGCCGACGCATGGGTATCTTCCCGTTGTGTCGATCGACCAGCCGAACAGGTAGGGGATTTCCAGGCGGTCCATCAGCGCAACCAGTTCCGGTTCGTGGTCGAGCCCGAACAGGACAAGTCCGTCGACGCCACGCTCGACGAGAGTTTTGGCGAGTGCGGCTTCGAGCTTCAGATCGAACTCGTAGCACGCCAGCACCAGGGAATAATTCTTTTCGGCAAGTTCACGCTGCAAGACGTTCGTGGCCCGCGCGAAGAATGCGTTGTCCAGCGAGGGGATCAATGCCCCTACCATGTAGGTGTGCCGCGATCGCAGCGCGCGCGCCGCCCCATCCACCACATAGTGCAGGCATTCGGCGGCGTGCTGGACACGCGCCAGCATGGCGGGACTTACCTTGTCGGGGAACCGCAGTGCCCTCGACACCGTTGCCGTCGAGACACCGGCAAGCTTTGCGACGTCGCTTACGCTGGCACCTTTTGCCAAAATGCCTCCCCGCTTTTTGAACCACAAGGGCGTGCTACCCAGATTTCGTCCCGCAGGATAGCACACGGGGCGCCGGCCGATGGCGGTCACGCCGGCGCGTTCGATCGTCCCGATGAGGCCGTCGTCCTCATCATCCTCGATGGATGGAGTAATCGTTTACTTCAATAGTCTGCATGAAATAGATCTAGTCAACATTTTCATTGACACAGCGGGAGTCTCTCCTATAATGTAATCGATTACTCAATCGGTTGGATATCTTGCTGACTCACACGACGCTGGCGAACCGTGTTTCACGCCGCGCCACACTGGAAAATTTGGAGGCGGTATGGCGGATCGACGATTGAAATTCTGGGGTTGGGGCTATGAAGACGAGGTGGTTCCAGCCCGAGAGATCGACTGGCTGGAAAGTGTGTGGTCCAAACGTTTCGGGGTGTCGGGCTTCCCGAACGTGCCGGCGCCGCGCGCGGAAGAAATCGTGTTGCCAAAGCCACGCGTAAAGATTCCCGACACGCTGGCCGCGCTTTGCACCACCGAACATTACGAGCGGGTTCTGCATA
>SCQX01000290.1 GCA_004298545.1 Candidimonas sp.
GCAAGGGCACGGCGGCGGGCGCGATCACCAGCATCCTTGCAACGAGCGCCATCGTGCTGGTGCTGTTTGCCACCGGGGCGAAGCCGTTCGGGCTATCGGTGGGCGTCTGGGTACTGCCGACCGCAACCGTGATCTTCATCGCGGTCAGTCTGATGACGCGCGCACCCGCCGCGGTGGCGGACGAATTCATCGCGCGGGCGGCGGGGCCACGCACGCGGGCGGAGTGATTGCCGGGGCACTCCCCGGCAATCACTCGAGATTTGAATTTTGGGAGTGCCCGGCGCGGGCCCCGGCCCTGGTACCATGCCTGTCGGGCGAAACGCCGTTCATACCCCGGCGGGCCATGTGGTAGCGCCCGGCCGCGACGTTCCGCAACCTTTGCCGTCAGGGCTTCAGGGTTGCGAGATAGGCGGCGATGTCGCCGATGTTCGTGTCGGTCAGGTTTTTCGCCATCGGTTCCATGATGGCATTCTTCCGGGTACCGGCGCGAAACGCCTGAAGCTGCAGGACGACGTACTGGTCTTTCTGGCCCGCGAGATTGGGGTAGATGGGCGCGATCGAGATGCCCTTCGCGCCATGGCACGCCATGCAAGTACTTTCATACAACTTCTGACCCGCCGCCGCGTCGGCGGCGTTCGCCGTCGACGCCGTCATCATTCCCGCCAGAACGGCGCCCGCTACGAAAACTGTCTTCAACATTTGATGCTCCCGCATGCCCGAATCGTTCAGGATCCGGCGGTTTTGGATTGGTGAGCCGACGGCTCACGGTTGTAGAGCGCCGCCCACAATGCGACACATGGAATCAGTATGCCCATCCACATGCCTGTCCAGAACGCGACGTCGGGCATCGTTCCCAGCGGCAGCAGCGAAACCACCCCAATAATAATGGAACATGCGATGTTCACGTTTCCGAACCAGTGGTACGCGTCGCCGACGCGCGCCCAGATGGACAGCACGAGCATGATGACGGCAAAGACGAGGAACGGCCCGTATTGACGCTCCACCCAGGTAGGATGCAGCACGGTGGCATAAGAGAGGACGAGCCCCACAAGGGTGTTGAGAATGTTCGGAATCACCGACTTAGCTCCTCTTCGGCGTGTTGGCGTTCAACCAAACGCCAGGTAACAGGGGGAATGATGATGTAGACGCCCGCGCTGGCCGCGATGAGCAGCTTCCAGCCGAAACCCAGCGGCGTGACGGCGCCGATTGCCGCCGCGCACAGCAGCGCGGCGACGCAGAACACCCGGCCCAGCCGCACCAGCCCGGGGCGCGCGCGCAGGCGTCCAATACTGTAGAAGAGACCATAGAGGCCGCCCGTGAGCACGAACACGCCCATGAGCGCCGCGGTCTCGATCATGGCGACGGCGGTCATGCCGGCTCCGGCTGCGGGTACAGCGCAGGAACGCGCTTCGGCGCCCGCAGCATGCTGCAGACGAGGGCCACATAGCCGCCGGCGAAGACAAACCCGAAGATCGTGCGCGCCCACATGCCGGACACGAACCACGGATTTTCGGAAGCGTTGACGAAGGCCATGAGCGTGGAGCCGCCGATGGCGCGCCCGTAGAACGCCTGGGCCATTCCCGCCATGAGCAGCGCCATCACCATGCCGACCATGCCCAGATTGAGCAGGCCGTAGCCCCACTTCCACAGGCGGCCATCGAGGAACCCGACTCCCGAGACCTGCTGCTTCACGACGTAGAGCACCGCGATGACGCCGCAGACATACGCCCCGTAGAACGCGAAGTGCCCGTGCGAGACCGTCCATTGCGTGCCGTGCGAGAACATGTTGATTTGCGGGAGCGTCATCATGAAGCCCCAGATACCCGCGCCGATGAAGTTCAGGAACGCTTCGGTCGTGATCCAGTAGAACGCGGGCCGATTGTTGGTTTTCAGGCGGTGCATGCCGGCGTCGTACACGGCGTGCACGATCATCCCGAGCAGCGGCAGCGGTTCGAGCGCGGAGAAGAACCCGCCGATGCTCAGCCAGTACTTGGGCGTGCCGATCCAGAAGTAGTGGTGGCCCAGCCCGAGTATGCCCGCGCCCAGCACCAGCATGACTTCAATGTAGAGCCAGGCCTCGACGATGCGGCGCGAGGTGCCCATGACATCCATCAATACCAGCGCCATGATGCAGCCGATCATGACCTCCCAGGTGCTTTCCACCCACATGTGCACCAGCCACCACCACCAGTAGAGGTCGCGCGACATGTTGGGGTCGGCCGGGAAGGCGTCGAGGTAGACCACCAGCAGGGGAATGAGGTCGAGCACCAGGACCCACATGATGCCGGTCATGCGCTTGGCCCTCATGGCGGTGACCGCCACGTTGTAGGCGAAGACGCCCATGACGGCCAGCAGCCCAATCGCGGCCCAACGCGGCGCCTCGACATACTTGCGGCCCTGGTTGATGAGCCACAGCGTCGTCTCGTTGCCGGGCCCGTACTGGACGAAGAGGAAAATGACCGCGACGGCCGCGACCACCGCGCAGAATATCCAGAAAAAGATCTCCGCCATGCCGATGCCCTCGATCTCATGGTCGAGCTCCTTGGGCAGGTACCAGTAGACCGAGCCAAGGAACCCCATCAGCAGCCAGATGACCAGCACGTCGATGTGCAGGATCTTCGACGTATTGAAATTGAAGACCTCGAACAGCATTCCCGGAAACAGGTAATACAGCGACGACAGGAGGCCGAAAATGATCATTACCCCAAAAAGCGTGACCGCCGCCGCGAAATAGCGCAGCGCAAGCTTCTGAGAACGTGTCAGTTCTGAACGCGACATGGTGATATACGCCTATTGGTGTTGTTGAGTCTGGCCGAAATTGGCGGGCCACCCGTTGGTGTCCACGGCGGCCACCCACTTGAGATAAGCCACGGTGTCGCGCGCCTCGGTCTCGGTGAGCTGGAGGTTGGGCATCCGGCGGTTCCACGTGGGATATTTTTCCGGATGCATCAGGAATTCGACCATGGCGCCCTCTTCCGTCTTCTGCCCGGTCATGGGCATCCAGATTTGTTTCCACGCGGGATCGAGCCATGCTTTCGTGAGGTCGGGACCGTAATAGGCGCCGTTGCCGAAGAAGGTGTGGCAGTCCATGCAGGCGCGGGACTGGATCACCAGCTTACCGCGGTCGATCATCTGCGCGGCCTGCGCCGGCGTGACCTTCTGGCCGAAGAGCGGCTCGGGGCCGCCGATCACCGGCACGTCTTCCCGCCGGGCCCAGTCGTACTGGTAGCCGATATGCTGGTTGATGACGTCGTAGGCGGGTACGTTTCCGCCAGGGGCGCCCTCGTCGAGGACGTGCAGGCTGTTGATGGTGAGGAACGTCAGCACGACCAGCATGACGAGGGTCGTGCTGATGGCGCCCGCGCGCCAGAACGTCGGGTCGGACAAATCAAGGGCGGCCTTCGCGCCCTTGGAAATACCGCTCACTTTTTGGTTCATTGCATTGGCTCACATCTGATGACCGGACGCTGAGCGCGCCTTGCGGTCGCCGATCAGCACGTAATTATGGAACTCATGCACGGTCGCTGATTTGATTTAAATCAAATGCAAGGTCCATTACCCTTGATCGGAAATGGGGGTCTCGGGAGCGGCGGGGTCGTGACCGACAATGACGCGGGCGGTGCGCTGCCAGGTGGCATACGACCAGGCCCAGTTCCACATGACGGCAAGGCGGTTGCGAAAGCCGATGAGAAAAAAGAGGTGCGCGAAGAGCCAGAAAAGCCAGCCGGGGAATCCGTGCAGCTGCAAACCGCGCAGATGGACCAATGCGAAGCCGCGGCTGATGCTCGCAAGCGTCCCGTAATCCCGGTAGCGGAACGGGCGCGGCGTGGCGCCGGCGAGCCGCCCGCGCAGGGCGCGCGCCGCGTATCTGCCCATCTGCTTGGCCGCGGGCGCCACGCCGGGAACACGCGTTCCGTCCTGCGTGACGCAGGCGAGGTCGCCGATGACGAACACGTCGGGGTGCCCGGGGAGCGAGAGGTCCGGCTCCACCCGGGCGCGCCCCGCCCGGTCGAGTTCGCACCCGAGCGCGCGGCCAAGGCGGGATGCCGCGGTGCCGGCCGCCCACAATACCGTGCGCGCCTCGATTGCCCCGGCAGCCATGCGCACGCCCATCGCATGTACGTCGGTCACCGCCGTATCGAGATGCACCCTCGCGCCCAGGCGTTCGAGGCGCCGGCGCGCGATGGCCGCCAGGCGGGCCGGCATCGCGGGCAGGAGCCGGGGCCCCGCCTCCACGATGTGGATGATCGCATCGCCGGGATGCGCGTGGCGGAATTCCCGCGGCAGCGTGTGGCGGGCGATTTCCAGCAGCGTGCCGGCCAGTTCCACGCCCGTCGGGCCGCCCCCGACGATGACGAACGTCAACCACTGTCGGCGCCGCGCTGGATCGGCCTCGCGTTCGGCGGCCTCGAAGGCCGACAGGATGCGGCGCCGGATGACGAGCGCGTCATCCAGGGTCTTCAGGGCCGGGGCGTTCGCCGCCCAGTGCTCGTGGCCGAAATAGGTGTCGGTCGATCCCGTCGCGACGATGAGGCCGTCATACGCCAGGCTGCGCCGCCGCGTCCTGACGCGGCGCGCGTCGAGGTCGATTCCCGTCACCTCATCCATCCAGACCGTGACGTTGCGCTGGCGGCGCAGGATGTAGCGCAAGGGAGCCGCGATGTCCGTGCCGGAAAGGCCGGCACCCGCCACCTGGTAGAGCAGCGGCTGGAACACATGGTGGTTCGAACGGTCGATCAGCGTGATCCGTAGCGGTGCGAGCGCGAGCGCACGCGCGGCCCACAGGCCGCCAAAACCGCCACCCACGATCACGATGTGTGGAAGCGCCCCGGCGGGCGTCGCTTTCATTTCGATGCTCCTGCAAATCCCGGCGTCCACACCGGGACGGGTGTCAGGCGCTGGCGGTGGGCGCGGGGTTGATGACCCTCCCCCAGGTGCTCTTGTTGCCCCAGACGTTCTGGCGCAGCGCTTCGAGCTGGAGAATCTGGCTGTGATCGACGAAGAGGTTCACTTCGTTGCCATAGTTCTTGATGTACCACTCGAAGACGGGCCCGTCGGCGGCTTCGAACATGACGTGCTCGATGCCGAGCCCATTGATGATGGCCGCCGCCGCCGCGGTATTCCACTGTGTGACGTTCTCGGTGATGCCCTCGGATTCGATCATGATGATGGCCGCGCCGGCGGCGAGCGCCCGCTTGCCGCGGTCGATCAGGTCGCCGACGTCCTTCTTGGACTCCGCGGCGAGCTCGGCCACGCCCGAGTCCCCGCCGGAGCCGATCTGGATGCCGAGCTCGGGCTTAGCCTTGAGCCCCGCCGCGACGACCTTGCGCACGAGGCGCTCCAGGCCGGCGGTGGGCAGCATGATGAAGCCGGTGGAAATCTCGATCACGTCGAAGCCGATTGCGCGCGCCTCGCGCAGGTACTGATCGACGGCGTCGCCCCCGTAGCGCAGAACCGTCTCGATCCAGCCGCCCGAGGATACGTACGCGCCATTCTCGTGCGCGATGTCGTTGAAGGCCTTCACCTGTTCGCGCGGGATCAGCGCAAACGAACCGCCCGCCCACTTGATGCCGTCGATCCACTGGCCGGCGACGTCGAACACGTCCTTCAGATGGCGCGTGCCGTAGGTGGCGTAGTAGGGGGCGCGAATCTCGGTCAGGCCGAACGTGCGCGGCTTCACGGGCCGCCAGGCGCGCGGTACGAAATTGAACGAGACATCGTGCGGCGTCATGCTAATGTTACTCATTTCTTGCTCCCATTCGTCATTGAAAGTTGCCCCGCACCCGGCTCACGCGCGCGAGCGCCGCGGTGAGCGCCGCCGTACGGCAGTCCTCGAGGTGGCGGACGATGCCGGCAATCTCATCGCGCAGCGCGGCTCCCGCGAAGGGCGCCGCGAGCTCGTCGAATTTCGCGCGCGCCGCGCGCCAGTCGAGCGGGTCGGTGTAAAAGCCGTGATAAGCCTGCCGCGACGCGCGCCGCCGCGTGCCATCCGCCATGACGACCTCCAGTTCGGCCGGCATGTACTGCGGAAACCGCCGGGAGAGCGCCTCGTCGGGAACGATCGTTATGCGGCGCATGAGCGCCTGCACGTCGGGCGCGTCGATGCGCTGCGGGCGGTACTGCGCCGGCCCGAGCGCGCCGTCGAGCAGCAGGACGGCAAGCATCCAGGGCAGGGAGTGGTCGGCGTCCTCTTTCGTGCGCACGCTGCGCTTGTCGCCTTCCTCGCCGCCGCCGATGATCGAGTACGCCACCTGGAAGGTGCGCAGCGTCACCCGGTCGATGGCAGCGGCGCTGAACCCGTCCGACGCGCGAATTTCCAGCGCGGCGTCGAGCGCCGACTGCGAGTGGATCTCCGCGTTGTGCTTCTTCACGATCGTGCGCCGCACGCCCTCTAGATCCTCCCGCTGCCAGTCGATGGCGAAGGGGCCCGAGACCGACTGCTTGAAACCCTTGTTCCCCTCGAACACCGCCTCCGGGCCGGTGATCCCGTGCGAGGCGAGCAGCGCCGCGAAGACCGCTTCCTTCGCGACATGGGCGTAGGCGAGCCCCTTCCAGTTGCTGAGCGCGCCGGTGCGCGTCACCCGCAGCGCGACGTTGGCGGTGCCCGCGATGGCGGCGGCGTTCGCGATTTGCGCGGCCGGAAGGCGCATTGCCTTCGCCGCCGCCGCGGCCGCCGCGAAAGTCCCCTGCGTGGTGTGGTCGAACCCGCGCGCGCGCACCGGCGCAACGTCCGCCAGGCGCGTGTGCACCTGGTACGCGACGGCCAGCGCCGCGAGAAATTCCGCGCCGGACGCGTCGGCACTCTCGGCCGCGGCAAGCACCGCGCCGAGGTTGTCCGACGGATGATTGGTCTCGCCCTTGGCCAGATACGCATCCATGAAATCGAGGTAGCGGCTGAGCGCGCTCGTGAAGAAGGCCGCTCGTTCCGGGCTGCTGCGGCCGCCGCCGATGAGGGTGCACGCCGGCGTCCCGCCCAATTCCTCGATCAGCGCGCGGATGGCGACCAGCGGTTTCGCATCGAGCGCGCCGATGGCCACGCCCAGGGTGTCGAGCACGCGAATTTTCAACTGCTCCAGCGCCGCGCGACTGAGATCGCCGATTCCCGCGCGCGCGGCGAAATTGGCAAGCTGCCGGACTTCCGTCATTGAAGCCTCCCGGCCGGCCCACGGCCAGCGCCGCTGCCGGCGAAACCTGGGTCGGGCAGACCGTTTAGTAATGCTTCTCATTTTACTTCTTATTAACTCAACTACAAGAGTCAAGTTCTCTGCCGGCAACGCTTATTCTTGCTTACCCCGTGTGGATACTGCCCCCATCGACGCCATTTCGTACGAAAATCTTATTCTCCGTTGCACCCAAAAAAGAGGAAGATGTCCGTGTCTGCCGCTACGTCCGCGACCAGCCCCCAGCCGGTGCCCGCGCGCCGGCCGCGTGTGCGCCAACGCGGCGCGGCCGGCCAGCCGGCCGCCGCCGACGACCTGCCCGGCACGGACCCGCGCGACCGCGCCACCCGGCAGGGTGACGGCCTCGATCCGACGCGCTACGGCGATTGGGAGAAAAACGGGCGGTGCATCGATTTCTGACGCGGCGGCCGCGTCCCGTTTTCCGGGGTGAAGCAGGGCCGCGCCTGCTTGTCTGATTTTTGAGGGAGAGACTCCCGTGAATGATTCCCGGCCATTGTCGCCACACCTCGGCATCTACCGCTGGCGCGTCAACATGCTGCAATCGACGCTGCACCGGCTCACAGGGCTATTCCTCAGCCTCGGTGCGCTGATGGTGCTCTGGGGGCTCATCGCGGCGGCGTCCGGGCAGGGCGCCTGGAAGGTGTTCGCGGGATTTTACGGAAGCTGGATCGGCATCGCGCTGCTAGTACTGTGGTCCTGGTCGCTGCTCTTCCACCTTTGCAACGGCATACAGCATCTGGTGCGCGACACGGCGCACAACTTCGGCCCGCCAACGCGCGACCGCACGCGCGAACCGGCCTACTGGGCGACCGGGCGCCTCGTCATCGCGCTGAGCGTCATCCTCACCGCGCTGGTGTGGCTTGCGCTCGCGGGCCTCATGACCGGAGTCGTGCGATGAACGGGCACCCCATGCAGGGTGTGCGATCACCCCTGAAAGTCGCTGTAGGGCTGGGCGCCTCGCACAGCGGCGTACGGCCCTGGTGGCTGCAGCGGCTGACGGCAATTGCCCTGGTGCCGCTCTCCATCTGGTTTCTCTTTTTGCTCGGCTTTCTGGTGAATGCCGATTACGCGGTGGTGGTGGGAACCATCGCCAGGCCGGTCAACGCACTGCTTCTGATGGTGTTCGTGGTGTGCGTCTTCTGGCACGGCATGCTGGGGC
Source organism: Candidimonas sp. (assembly GCA_004298545.1). Classification (GTDB taxonomy): domain Bacteria; phylum Pseudomonadota; class Gammaproteobacteria; order Burkholderiales; family Burkholderiaceae_B; genus SCQX01. The sequence continues at coordinate 8,341 of SCQX01000290.1, forward strand.
TGGCCGTCATCGTCGGCGATTACGTGCATACGCGGTGGCTCGAGATCACGCTGCAGGTGCTGCTGCGCTTCGGCGCGTTCGTTTGCGCGCTGGCCGGGGTGATGGCGGTGCTGGCGGTCTGGCTGCGCTAAGCGCGGCGGGCACCCGCGATTCGCGGCGATATTGTGGAAATGAATGGAGGTGCGCGTGCACGACTACAAGGTTGAAACGCATTTGCACGACGTGGTGGTCGTCGGCGCGGGTGGCGCGGGGTTGCGGGCCGCTCTGGGCGCGGCCGCGAAAGGGCTTTCGGTCGCCTGCGTGAGCAAAGTCTTTCCAACCCGCTCGCATACCGTGGCGGCGCAGGGCGGCATCGCGGCCGCCCTGGGCAATATGGGCGAGGACGACTGGCGTTATCACTTCTACGACACGATCAAGGGTGGCGACTGGCTCGGCGATCAGGACGCGGTGGAATACATGTGCCGCGAGGCCATTCCCGCGGTCGTGGAACTCGAGCACTTCGGCGTGCCCTTCTCACGAACCGACGAGGGCAAGATCTACCAGCGGCCCTTCGGGGGCATGACCATTCACTACGGCGAGGGTGTCGCACAGCGCACCTGTGCCGCCGCCGACCGCACCGGCCACGCCATTCTTCACACGTTGTACACGCAGGCGCTCAAGTACAAGGTCGATTTCTTCGTCGAGTATTTCGCGACCGACCTGGTGAAAGACCCGGCAACCGGGCGCATCGCCGGCGTACTGACGATAGACATGGGCACCGGCACGCTGCATCTGTTCCGCGGCCACGCGCTCGTGCTCGCCACGGGCGGCTACGGACGCGCGTACTTCTCCACCACCGCGGCGCACACCTGCACGGGCGACGGGGGCGGCATGGCGCTGCGGGCCGGGCTTGCCCTGCAGGATCTCGAATTCGTGCAGTTCCACCCCACCGGCATCTACGGCTCGGGGTGCCTCATCACGGAAGGGTCGCGCGGGGAGGGCGGCTTCCTCACCAACGCCAACGGCGAGCGCTTCATGGAGCGCTACGCACCGCATACGAAAGATCTCGCCTCGCGCGATGTGGTAAGCCGCGCGATCACGATCGAGATCCGCGAGGGCCGGGG
>SCQX01000291.1 GCA_004298545.1 Candidimonas sp.
ATGACGATGAACAGCGCGCAGACCAGCGGCATCGCCCACATCGAAGCCGGACGATGCGCTGCCGAGTGATTGGGGGTGGCGGAATGGCTCATGCAATTGCCTTGTGGTCAGGTCGACCGTTGGATGCCCTGCGGCCACAAAACCATGATGACGATCAAGAGAACGAAAGGCAGTACGCTTTCCACGTTGCCGCCCAGCAGATAACCGACGGCGGCCTGGATCACGCCCAGCGCGAACGCCGCGACCGTCGCGCCGCGATAACTGCCCAAGCCGCCGAGCGCGATCACCACGAAAGCCAATATCGTGAGGTTGTCGGACGACGACACCGACATGGGCTGGACCATGATGAGCAGCGCGCCCGCCACGGCGGCGAGCGCGACCCCCAGCGCGAATGCTATCGCGCGCACCCGGCCCACATCGATGCCGCAGGACTGCGCGCCTATCGTGCTCTGCGAGGCGGCCAGCAGCGACTTGCCAACGAAAGTATGCTTCAGGCCGAAATACAGCAGCAGCGTGATGAGGCCCGCGAACACGGCCGTGAGCAGCAGCGCCGCGCTGATGATGATGCCCGCGACGTCGAACGTCATCTGCAGGAATGGCACCGAGACATAGTCGGTGCCGAACGCGAACAGCGCCACTTGGGTGAGTACATAGTTCAGGCCAAAGGTGACGATCAGGCTGAGCAGCTCGGACTGTCGCCCCTTCCCCATGAGTGGTTCGATGATGAAGGGTTCGAGCAACCCGCCAAGCACCGCCCCGCCGATGAACACGATTGGCAGCGCGACCAGGGGCTGCATTCCAAGCCGGTTCACCGCCCAGAACGTGAACAGGCCGGCAATGACGACGAAGCCGCCGTGCGCAAGATTGACGACCTTCATCACGCCAAAGATGAGGTTCAGGCTCTGCGCGACCAGCACGTACGTGCCGCCGAGCAGAAGCCCGTTGACCAGAATCTGTACTGCCGTCAATGCCGACATACGGGGGGTTCCACAAATGGCCCGTGGGCGCGAAGCGACCGCCACCCACGAAGGCGGCGCGGAACGATCAACTCCCTATTGACCCGTGTAGGGAATTTCCGGCTTCGCCTCGGCGCTCTCGGACGGTGTGATGAGCTTCAGCTGTCCGTTTTGCACCTGCACCATTTCCATCAGCAGGCCCAGCTCGCGCCCGTTTTTGTCCACCTTCGACGGCCCCTGGATCGTATCGATGGAATGCGTCAGCATCCAGTCGCGCAGCTTGGTCTGATCCAGGCTCTTCGTGGCAGCGACTGCCTTGCCCAACAGATAGACCGCGCTGTAGCCGGCCGCCGAATGATAGGTGGGCTTGGCATTGAACATTTTCTCGTAAGCGGCGATGAATTCCTTGTTTCCCGGCGTCTTGTACGTGGGCCACCACGACGTATTGGAGAAGATGCGGTTTGCCAGCGGCCCGACGTCTTTCGTGAAGGACGCCGATACCGGTCCGATGGTGGAGCCCAGGAATTTCGGTGCGAAGCCCTGCGCGTGCAGCGCTTTCACGATCCCGACTGAATCGGGGTAGTACGTGCAGGTGATCACCACGTCCGGCTTGGCGTTCTTCGCCGCCAGCGCCATGCCGTTGAAATCGGCCGACGCCATGGAATACGTTGCCTTGTAGACCACCGTCATGCCGAGTTTTTGCGCCTGCTCGACCCGGGCGTTGTAGCATGCCAGGGAAAACGCGGACTGCAGGCCCATCACGGCCACCGTTTTCGCGCCATGTTCCTTGGCAAGGGGCAACAGCTGCTGCAGATAGCCCTGCGAACTGGCCAGACCCTGGATGCCCCACTGATTGCGCGAGCCGAAAATCGACGGGTCGGACGCTTCGGGCTCGATCACCGCATACTTGTATTTGTTGAAGAGTGGCGTGACCGCATTGCTGATGCCGCTGGAATACGGACCGATCAGCAGGTCGGCCTTGTCTTCGGTGATCAGGCGCGTATAGAGGCGCACCGCCGTGCCGGCCTTGCTCTCGTCGTCATAGACCTTGAGGTTGAGCTGGCGGCCGAGCCAGCCGCCCGCGTCGTTCGCTTCCTTGATTCCGAGCTTCATGCCCATCAGATTCTCGGTGGCGTCGGCCGACAGCGGCCCGGTGTCCGAACTCGTGGCGCCAATGAGAATGGGCGCCGCCGCAAAACTTTGCGCCGGCAGCGCGGCCATGCCAAGCAGCGCCGCCGCGACGGGCAATAGGGCCTTGCGGCCAACTCGATGCAAAATAGTCATAGGGGTGTCTCCGACGGCCGCCGACAGATGCCGGCAACCTGATTTATGGTTCTTCATGGCATGTCGTGACCGCGGCATGCGGTTGATTCAAACCCACGTTGTTCCACTTCAAAGAAGCGTTTCGCGGTTGATTCAAACCGGCATTGTTCCACTTCAAGGAAGCGTCTTGCGAAGCAAAAGTAGCGGGTGCGCGCCAGTATTGTCAAGAGTGGTCACTTTTTTTATTTCGTAACCTGTGTTCGCCGAAACGCAAACACCTGTCGCGCGAAACGTGGCAGGGAAATGCCATGTGCGCGACCCGGGATTTTGCGGACCAATTCACTTGCAGTCGCTTCCCTCTGACAAATTTAAAAAAACATCACGCTTGCAATCGGGACATTCCGCGGTTAATGTGGATTTCCGATGCGATGCGGATTGGCGGCACCCCCCCGCCCCTGTTATTTTCACGAGTTTCCCAGATGAGCGAAGCAGCCTTGCGCAGCGCGGTGATCGAGGTTGAAGACGCCGCCGCGGCGAACGAACTCTACCAGCGCAACGGCTGGACCGACGGGCTCCCCATCGTCGCGCCCACCGAGGCGCGCACCCGCGAATTCACCGCGGCAATGGGCCTGGCGCCCGACCACACCATCGGCGTGGAACCCGTGCGCCACCGGCGCATCAGCGCGGAAAAAGTGGCAATCGCCGCCGTCATGGCGGGCTGTCTGCCGGAATACATGCCCGTGGTGCGCGCGGCAGTCGAAGCCATGTGTGCGCCCGAATTCGCGCTGCACGGCTGCACCGCAAGCACGGGCGGGGCCGCGCCCATGCTGATCGTCAACGGGCCGGTACGCAACGCCATCGGCATGAATGCCACGCACAACGCACTGGCCAATTGCAGCCGCGCCAACGCCAGCATCGGCCGCATGGTGCGCCTGCTGCTCATCAACGTGCTGGGCAGCATTCCCGGTCAACTCGACCGCGCCACCCTGGGCCACCCCGGCAAATTTACATTCTGTGTGGCCGAAGACGAAGAAGGCAGCGCGTGGGTGCCGCTGGCGCAGGAACGCGGCGTGCCCGCGGGCACCTCCGCCGTGACCGTCCTGTCGGTCGAGTCACCGCACCAGATCATGAACGAATGGACGCGCGATCCGCGCGAGCTGCTCGACACCTACAGCGCCTGCATGCGCGGCAACATGCTGGAATATTCCATCTGGAAAGGCAACTACGCCATGGTCGTGGCGCCGCAGCACCGTGAGGTGTTCAATACCGCCGGCTGGACCAAGCAAGACATCCGTGAATACATGTTCGAGCACTGCCGGGTGCAACGGCGCCAATGGCGCGACGTGGGCAAGGGCGCGGTTGCCGGACGCAAGGACGAAGACCAGGTGTACGAGGCGTTGCGCGGCCCGGACGACCTGCTGGTGGTCGCCGCGGGCGGCCCTGCCGGCGGATTCGGCGTCATCGCCCCGCCGTGGTACGGAAAGAAATCGCTGGCGGTCACCCAGCCCGTGGTGGCCGCCGCCAACTGAGGAGCACCCATGACACTGAGAGTACTCGACCCGCGTCTCTGCGCCGAGGAAGACGCGTTCCATCTTGCATCGCCACTGCCGTCGTTGCAAGGCACCGTGATCGGCATGATAGACAACGCGAAGATCGGCACGGAAAAACTGTTCGACCACATGGTTGCCCTCCTGAAGGCCGACTACGGCGTGCGGGAATTCCTGCGCGTGCGCAAGCCCGACGCCACCAAGCCGGTGCCGGCGCCGATGCTGGCCAGCATTTCCGCCGCCGACGCGATCATCGCCGGCGTCGGTGACTGAGGGTCTTGCTCGTCGTGCAGTCTGCATGACGCCATCGCAGCCGAGCGGTTGGGGATTCCCGCCGTCGGCATCATGACCGACCGTTTCGTCCGCAGCGCGCAGCTGATGGGTGAACTGAACGGCGTGCCGGGGTATCCGTTCGCCGTGATCCACCACCCGATCGCGAACAATACCGACGACGTACTTCGCGAAAAGGCGAAGATCGCCGTGGCGAGCGTCGCGCGGCTCCTCACGGAGCGAAAGGCCCGATGACCGGTCGGCCAAACCCGGGAGCCAGGAAAACATGGCCTGTGACGTAATCGTTGTGGGAGAAGGGGTGGCTGGGCTCGCCTGCGCGGGGGAACTGGCCGCCGCCGGGCTGAAGGTCGCCACGTTCGAGGCCGATTTCCTCGGCGGGCTGGTGACGAACGTCAACGAACTCACCCGCTTCGAGCGCGCGGGGGGAATGTCCGGCATAGACTACGCCGGCACGCTGGCGCTTGCCAACCGAAAAGCGGGCGTCCATAGCATCAGCGAGGCGATTGACGCCATCTGCCCGCTGGAATCGGGGTTCGAGGTGGCAACCGCTAGCGGAAAACACGCAGCGCGCTTCATCGTGCTCGCCAGCGGCGCGCGGCTGAAGCGCCTCGGCATTCCGGGTGAAGACGCGCTCGAGGGGCGTGGCGTATCGTGGTGCGCCGACTGCGACGCGCCCCTATTCACCGACGCCGACACAATCATCGCCGGATGCGGCCAGTGGGCCGTACAAGACGCGCTGCTGCTCGCGCGCGACTGCGCGACGGTGCACATGATGTGCGGCGGGGCTGCGCCAGACGCCACGCCCGACGCGCTCGCCCGGCTTGCGGCGGAACCAAAAATTCACGTGCACGCCGACACCACCGTGGTCGAAGTGTTGGGAAACGACTCGGGGATGACCGGCGCGCGCGTCCGTGGACCGGCAGGCGGTGAGTCCAAGATCGCCGCCACCGGGCTTTTCGTCATGACCGGTCTGGAGGCCAACAGCGGCATCGCGCCCGCCGGCGCGCAACGAGACCCCGATGGCCGCATCATCGTCAACGAGGACACCGGGACCGCCGTTCCGGGCCTGTGGGCCATCGGCCAGGTGCGTGCGGGCTTCGGGGGCTGGCTCGAAGACGCGTTGACGGACGCCAAACGTGCGGCGGCCGCCATCAGGGCATGCGCGGCACAGTGAAAGTCATGGGGAGGAATCGTCCCCGGTGGGGCGGCCGGACTTCAAATCCGGTTGAGGCCGCATGGCGGCCTTGCGTGGGTTCGACTCCCACTCCTTCCCGCCGCGTCTATGCCGTGGGTCGACCTCTTCGCGAAACGAATCTCCCACTCACCGGCCAACCGTCGTGAACGCCCGGCACGACCCGCGCGGGAAGCTGCCTTCCGTCGACAAATTGCTGCGCGAGCCCGCCACGGCGGCGTTGATTGCGCGACACGGCCGCGCGCGCGTGGTCGACGCCTTGCGCGATGTACTGCAACAGGCGCGCGAGGCGACGAAAGCGCACGGCGCCGCGCCTGGCGCCAAAGCGATGATCGATACCTGTTCGCGGCGCTTGGTGGAGGACGCACGCCCCACCCTGCGCCGCGTATTCAACCTCACCGGCACCGTGGTGCACACAAACCTTGGCCGCGCACTGATGCCCCAGGCGGCGGTGGACGCTGTCGCGCTCGCCATGACGAACGCGGTGAACCTGGAATACGACCTCGCGGCGGGCGAGCGCGGCGAACGCGACCGACACGTGGAATCGCTGCTGTGCGAACTGACCGGCGCCGAAGCGGCGCTTGTCGTCAACAACAACGCGGCTGCCGTCTTCCTGGCGCTCAATACGCTCGCACTGGGCCGCGAAGTGCCGGTCTCGCGCGGCGAACTGGTGGAAATCGGTGGAACGTTTCGGGTGCCCGACATCATGAAACGCGCGGGCGCCACACTGGTGGAAGTGGGTACCACCAACCGTACGCACCCGGCGGATTACGAGGCCGCAATCGGGCCGGCCACCGCCCTGCTCATGAAGGTGCATACCAGCAACTACCATATCACCGGCTTCACGGCGGCCGTCGACGAAGCGGTGCTCGGCGCCATCGCGCACCGGCACCGGCTGCCACTCGTCACGGACCTCGGCAGCGGCAGTCTGCTGGACCTCGAACGGCTCGGCCTGCCGCACGAACCCACGCCAAGGGAAAAACTGGCGCAGGGGGCCGACCTGGTCACATTCAGCGGCGACAAGCTGCTGGGCGGTCCACAGGCCGGCATCATCGCGGGCGGCGCGGCGCTCATCGACACGCTGCGCCACAACCCGCTGAAACGCGCGCTGCGAGTCGGCAAGATGACACTCGCGGCGCTGGAGGCGGTGCTGCGCGCCTACCGCAACCCCGACACGGTGTGCGCCGAACTGCCCGCGCTGCGCGCGCTGACCCGCCCACTGGCATCGATCGAACAGCAGGCCGCGCGACTGCTCGCGCCCCTGCGCGACGCACTGGGCGCGCGGTATGCGGTGTGGATCGCCACGGTGTCATCGCAGCCCGGCAGCGGCGCGCTCCCGGCCGGGTCGCTGGAGAGCCGTGCGCTGGCGGCGGGTCCGGCGCAGGCACACACCGGCGTTGACGCGCGGGCACTCGCGTCCGCATTCCGCGCCCTGCCCGTGCCGGTGATCGGCCGCGTGCATGGCGACGCATTCATTCTCGACCTGCGCGGCCTGGGAGACGAAGAGGCCTTCATCGCGCAGCTGCGTCTGCTGAACCTCGAGGCGCCGGCATGATCATCGCCATGGCCGGGCACGTCGATCACGGCAAGACGAGCCTCGTCAAGGCCATTACCGGTACCGATACCGACCGGCTGCCACAGGAGAAGCTGCGCGGCATGACGATCGACATCGGGTTCGCGCACCTGG
>SCQX01000292.1 GCA_004298545.1 Candidimonas sp.
CGTGCCGCCACTGCTTTGGCTCGTTTCCGACGCGTCGGACAGTATCAGCGGACAACGACTGGATGCCTCGCGCTGGCGCACGGACCTCCCCGCGACCGATGCGGCCAAGGCTGCCATGCAGGGCGCGGGTTGGCCGGCCGGCGGCGCGTGACATCTACGGCGGCGGTGACATCGATGCGGCGGGGGTGTCGAATGCCTGCAGCACGAGTGCGTGCAAGACGTCACGCTTGATCATCGTCACGATGGCGTCTCGCGCTAGCGCGCTAGACGCGCCTGACATGTCCCGCATGCCGCACTGATGGGGAGTGCGTGTGCATGCGCGGAGGAAGCCTTTTTAGTGGTTACGAAGTTAGGCGACCTGGCGTGGCACCTGTTGCAGCTCGGCCACGTCGAGGGTGAAATCGAGCGGGATCTGGATCGGTTCGGCGGGGTTGCGCTTGTCGTTGTAGACGTCGACGTCGGTCTTGAGCTGCACGCAGTCATCGACGATCTGATGGCGTCGCTGCGCGAACGACTTCTGAAAGTGGGTATGGGGCGCGTTGGGATCGTCCATATCGGCCCACAGGGAGATCGACTTGGTGCCGCGCTTTTCCAGCGCTGCGTGTTTGGCGCGATAGCGTCGGCCGTGACGATCCACGCGGTACTCTTCGCGGAACACTTGCGCGATGTCGCTGGCGATCGCGTCGATGACCGTGGTCAGGTTGGGCTTGTGCAAGCCGTTGCGGTAAGCCCACTCGGCGACGGCGTGGGGATCGAGCAGCCCGTCGGTGCCGACCTCCGCCTTGTAGCGCTCGACGTACTCTTTGACTGCTCGAATAACCCGACATCGCGATGTGCTCCTGTTAGGCCGTGTGAACCACGCCCCAGCCGTCCGTGAGGGCGGAGGACGTCACGAATTGCCGAACCTTGACCTGGTACTTGCGAAACAGGTCGTACCGACCCAGTCGACGCTGCAACTGACCGACGACGATGCCTGGATGCACGTTGAGGCGCTGGGCAAATAGCACAACGCGTTCTTCCTTGAAGAACGGCGCCACCCGGGCCATGAAGCCGGTGATCTCGTCCGGCGACACGCAATAGTTGGCCGCCGCCGTGTTGGCGACGGCTTCCTCTTCGCTGACCTGACCGCCGGCGGTACCGTCGAGATCCTGGTCGAGAATGTAGCCGCGGTCCTGACCATGGCGCTGCAGGACGTGCTCCAGCTCGTGACGCAGCACGAACCAGAAGTTGTCGATGCGATCAAGCCGCAACGACAGCGCCACCACCGGCTGGGCGTCGGTCAGCCAGAAGCACGCACCATCAATCTTGGCGCCGGGAATGGGCTCGACCACGACGAAGCGCACCCCACACTCGGCCAGGATGCGGGCGACGTGCCGCGTTTCTTCCGGCGCCGAGAGCAGCGCCGACAGCCGGGGTAGCGCCTGGCGCAACTGCGCCTCGGCATAGGACGCGATCACCAGTTCCGAGGCAATGCGGCGAGCCCGGCATAGCCAAGCCAGTTGCAGCATGCTCGGCAGATCCTGCGGATCCGTCTTCTTGGCCGCGTGGCAGAACGGAATGTCAGCCTCCAAGCTGTCGACCCCGAAGAACGTCAGGAACTGCTGTTCAAGCACCTCGATGCTCTTGGTGGCTTCGATCCAACCGCGCTTGATCATTTCGCGCACCGGAAAACGCTCGTAGAGCTTGGCGCGGCGGGCAATCAGCCCGTCCGTGGGGCGAACCTTCGAGAGCTGATACTGGCTCTCCAGGTTCATCCACAGCTCCGGGCCCGTGCCCAGCGAGTCGCCCAGCTGGATCGCCGTTTCCGGGGTGATCGCCTTCTTGCCGGCGATCAACTCGTTGATCAGCCGCACCGGGCGGCCGATGATTTCCGCCAGTTCGGTCTGCGACCAGCCGCGCGTTTCCAGCTCCTCGCGAAGGAACTCACCGGGCGGGAAGATTTCGGCAACCGTGTTCATGGACTCATCCTCGGGAAGGGTTAGTGGTAATCGATGATGGAAATGACCACGACCGTCTTGCCGTCGTCGCCCTGTTGTACCCGCAAGAGCAGTCGCCATTGATCGTTCAGTCGCATCGAGCTTTGACCGTCCCGGTCGCCTTTCAACTTTTCGTAATGCAGGGATTTCAGGGCGTAGAAGGCGCGGTCGTCCGCCGCCGCACGGATGAGCTGCATCCGTTTTCGGAAGGCTTTGACGATCGCGGCGTCGTAGCCGGCCGTGAACCCCGGGTCCGCCTCAAGCCTCTTGAGCGAGGCGTCTTCGAAGTCCACATCCATGGTCAGGCAGCCTAGCGCCTCAAGGCGCATCCGTCAATGACCTTATTACACTAAGTGTAATAGCTGGCAATTAAGCGACCGCGGTAAGTGACGGCAGGGGAATCGTTGGCCGCAGCGCGGTTCCGGCCTCGGAGCGGGCGCCAGCCGTCGTCGCTCGGAAACGCCGTTTCGTACTGCCGGCAGCGCCAAATTCACCTTTTGACCGGGTCAGGCGGGATAATTCAACATTATCCCGTGTGACTTTCATTAGCCACGGTGCTGAACATATGCCCTTGAATATTACGTAATTACATGGTATGTAATACATTACGTTATTCACTGGAGACCCGCCATGGCTCGCGCAGGCTTGTACAAGACCGAGGTCCAGCAGGCGCGCGACAGCTTGATCGCGCAAGGAAAGCACCCCTCTGTGGATGCCATCCGAGTCGCCGTCGGCAACACAGGGTCGAAGAGCACCATTCACCGCTACCTCAAAGAGCTGGAGGCGGACGCCTCGATGGCCGCGCCCTCCGGTGCCGTAATCAGTGATGCGTTGCGCACCTTGGTGGCGCAGCTTTCCGCGCGGCTTGTCGACGAGGCGGACACCCGCATCGCCGAAGCTAAGACCCAGTTCGAGGCCGCGGCGCAGAAGACGGCCGAAGCGCTGGCCAACCAAGAGTGCGAGGGCCGCGCACTGAGTGATCGCCTGCAGCGGACGGAGACCACGCTTCAGGAGACCACACGCCTGCACCAGGATGCGCTTGGGCAGCTGCAAGATCGCAGCACCGAAGTCAGGACGCTGGAAGAACGGGTGACCGGATTGGAAACACGTTTGGCGGAACAGGCAGCCCATAGTCAGTCGCTGGAGCAGAAACACAGCCAGGCCCGCGAGGCGCTGGAGCATTTCAGGCAATCGTCGAAGGAACAGCGAGACGCGGAGTCGCGCCGACACGAACATCAAGTGCAGGGACTACAGGTCGAACTGCGACAAGCCAACGACACCATCACGAGCAAGAATCACGAGCTCCTGCAGCTCAATCGTGACAATGCGCGTCTCACCGAACTTCAGGGCCAAACCGAGAGCACACTGCGCACGCTGCGGCGTGAGCACGAACAGGTTTCCAAGGTCGCCAAAGAAGTGCCCGACCTAAAGCGGCAGAATGAAACCCTCGGTCAGCAGCGGGTCCAAGCGACTAACGAACGCGATCAGCTCTTGGTCCAAGCCGCCCAGTCGGCAGCCGAATTGGCAGCAGAGCGGCAGGCGCGGCACGTCGAGGTCGAGGAGCAGACTCGGCGTGAAGCCCGTCTACAAGCGATCGAGGAACTGCTGACCCAGCTCAAGCCCGAGGATCGAGCGGCGGAAGAACCAACGCTATCAACGCCATCCAATGTTGCGAAAAAGAGGGTTTCGTAGGGCGGAATTCAAATAGGTCAACAGGTGGTTGACCTATTGTCCAACAGCCCGTAGGACAGCTATATTTCCTATTAAAAACTAAGACTTAGAAGCGAAATTGCCGGTTTTTGTATGGATCCCTGCCGACCCTCAACTTCCACTACGCCAAGGGCGACGAAGACAGCTTTGACAAGAAGCTGCTGGGCAACACTCGCATCATCGGCCAATCCGGTTCCGGTAAGACGGTGCTCATGAACTTCCTGCTCTGCC
>SCQX01000293.1 GCA_004298545.1 Candidimonas sp.
GCGCGCGCCGTGACTAGACCAACACGTGACTCCCATGAATCCCAGACTCGGGGCGCTGCACCCCTACCCGTTCACAAGGTTGCGGCAATTGCTCGCCGACACCGGCGCCCCGTCGGCGCGCCTTGGGCCAATCGACCTCTCCATCGGCGAGCCGCGGCACAAAACGCCCGACGTGCTCGTGCGCGCCATGCGGGATGCCATGGACGGATTGGCCAAGTATCCACCGACCCGCGGCGACGGGGCGCTGCGGGGGGCAATTGCCGACTGGATTGCGCGCCGCTACGGCATCGGCCGCCCCGACCCCGACACGCAAGTGCTGCCAGCCCTGGGATCGCGCGAAGCCCTGTTCGCCTGTGCACAGGCAATCGTCGACCCGACCGCCGACGCCATCGTCGTGTGCCCCAACCCCTTCTATCAAATCTACGAGGGCGCCGCGCTACTGGCCGGCGCGCGACCGTGGTACCTCAACGCCGACGCCCGCTCGGGATTCGGCTACGACTGGCGCGGCGTGCCGGCCGACATATGGCGCAAGACACAACTGCTGTTCGCGTGCTCGCCGGGCAATCCCACCGGCCACGTTCTGAATCTGAACGACTGGAAGACGCTGTTCGCGCTCTCCGACCAGTACGGGTTCGTCATCGCATCCGACGAATGCTATTCAGAGATTTATTTCGATGAGCGGGACAAGCCCTTGGGCGCGATGCAGGCCGCTCATCGGCTCGGGCGAGCCGATTTCCACAACCTATTGTGCTTCTCGAGTCTGTCGAAACGGTCCAACGCGCCCGGCCTGAGATCGGGATTCATCACCGGTGACGCGGCACTGATCGCCCAGTGCCTGCTCTACCGCACCTACCACGGCAGCGCCATGAGCGCCGTGGTCTCGCAGGCAAGCATCGCCGCGTGGAACGACGAAAGCCACGTGGTCGAGAACCGGCGCCGGTATCGCGAGAAATTCGCGGCGGTGGTACCCTTGCTTGCTCCCGTGCTGGATGTCCAGTGGCCACAAGCCGCATTCTATCTGTGGGTGGCGGTTCCGGGCGCCGACACCGATTTTGCGCGCCGGTTGTACCGCGAAACCGCCGTTACCGTATTGCCCGGAAGCTTTCTGGCGCGCGAGGCGCACGGTGAAAACCCCGGCGCTGGACGCATCCGCATCGCACTGGTGGCACACGTGGAGGAATGCGTCGAAGCCGCCACGCGAATCGCGGCCTTCGCGCGGTGACCCGGGGACACCGATGCATGAAGCGTATTCGCCGTACCATTCCCTCTCCGGTAAACTCCATTTCCCGCGCGCCATCACGCCTTTGAATCCATGACACCGAATCTTCAAGAAACCATCGAACAGGCCTGGGAAAACCGGGCGCGCATCGCGCCGGGCTCCGAAAACAACACGGTGCGCGACGCGGTACGCGCAACACTGGAGGGACTGGACGCGGGACGCCTGCGCGTCGCGGAGAAAACGCCTGGTGGCTGGGTGGTGCATCAATGGATCAAGAAAGCCGTTCTACTGTCGTTCCGCCTGGAGGACAACGCAACTGTCGGCCAGTCGCCTTTCCACTACTATGACAAGGTGGCGCTCAAGTTCGCCGATTACGACGATGCCCGGTTTGCCGCTGGCGGTTTTCGCGTCGTGCCGCCGGCCGCGGTTCGCCGCGGCGCGTTCATCGGCCGTGGCGCCGTCCTCATGCCATCGTACGTGAATGTGGGCGCGTACGTCGGGGACGGCACCATGGTGGATACCTGGGCCACTGTCGGCTCCTGCGCGCAGATCGGCCGCAATGTGCACTTGTCGGGCGGAGTAGGCATCGGCGGCGTGCTCGAGCCCCTGCAGGCGAACCCCACCATCATTGAAGACAATTGTTTCATCGGCGCCCGCTCCGAAGTGGTCGAAGGCGTCATCGTGGAAGAAAACTCGGTGCTGGCGATGGGCGTATTCCTGTCGCAAAGCACGAAGATCTACGATCGCGCCACGCGGCAAATCTCCTATGGCCGAATTCCGTCCGGATCAGTGGTTGTGCCCGGCGCTCTGCCCGCCGCCGATGGCACGCACAGCCTTGCCTGCGCCGTCATCGTCAAACGCGTCGACGCGCAGACGCGCGCCAAGACCAGCATCAATGATCTGCTGAGAACGTGATGGCGGACTCGCCCGTACTTCAACTCGCGAAGGCACTGATCGCGCGGCCTTCGGTAACTCCCGCGGACGAGGGATGCCAGACGTTGCTGGCCGACCGCCTGCGACCGTCGGCATTCTCCTGCGAAACACTGCCGTCCGGCGACGTACGAAACCTGTGGGCGCGACGCGGCACTGGCGCCCCGCTATTCGTATTCGCCGGCCACACCGACGTCGTGCCCGCCGGCCCCCTTGACAAGTGGCGTAGCAATCCATTCCAACCGGCCGAACGCGATGGTCGACTCTACGGCCGCGGTGCCGCCGACATGAAAGGATCCATTGCCGCATTCGTTGTGGCCGCCGAGGAATTCATCGCCGCACGGCCCAACCATACAGGATCGATCGGCCTGATCCTGACGTCCGACGAGGAAGGTCCGGCCATTCACGGCACCACCAAAGTGTGCGATACGCTGGCCGAACGCGGCGAACGTCTGGATTACTGCATCGTCGGCGAGCCCACTTCCGTAGCAACACCGGGCGACACGATCAAGAACGGACGCCGGGGATCGCTATCCGGGCGGCTCGTCGTCAAAGGCGTACAGGGGCACGTGGCCTACCCGCATCTGGCGCGCAACCCCATCCACGAACTGGCACCGGCACTCACCGAATTGACGCAAACGCAATGGGACAGCGGCAATGATTATTTCCCCGCCACCACTTTCCAGGTGTCGAACGTGCATGCGGGAACGGGCGCGGGCAACGTGATTCCCGGACAGGCCGTGGTCGACTTCAATCTGCGCTTCGCAAGCTCCAGCACACCCGACTCGATCGAGGCTCGCATCGAAGACATACTGCACCGGCATCGCCTCGATTTCGAGCTCGTGTGGACCTTGAGCGCCCGGCCGTTTCTAACCGAGCGGGGCGAACTGAGCCGCGCCGTGACCGAGGCCATTCGCGCGGAAACCGGCATCGAACCCGAACTGTCGACGACGGGGGGCACATCCGACGGACGCTTTCTCACACGTATCTGCAAGCAGGTCATGGAACTCGGCCCCGAGAATGCGACGATCCACCAGGTGGACGAGAACGTTCCGACAAGGTCTCTCGATACGCTGAAAAACATCTACCGACGCACCCTGGAGCTTCTCCTGCCCGACGGGGCCGCGCATGTCTGACCCGCGCGAGGCGCTGCGGACGCTGCGCGACCTCATGCGCTATGCCGTGTCACGCTTCAACGAAGCGAAGCTTGCCTTCGGGCACGGAACCGACGACGCCTGGGACGAAGCGGCATACCTTCTGCTGCACATGCTGCATCTGCCGCTGGATACCCTGGACCCGTTCCTGGACGCGCGTATCCTGCCCGATGAACGCACACGTTTTCTGGAACTGGTCGAACGCCGGGTCAGCGAACGGCTGCCGGCGGCGTACCTGACGGGCGAGGCATGGCTGCAGGGTTATCGGTTCATCGTCGATTCCCGCGTGATCATCCCGCGCTCGCCCATCGCCGAATGCCTGGCGCACGGGCTGTCGCCGTGGATCGCCAACCCCGACGAACTCCATACCGTCCTCGACCTCTGCACCGGTTCCGGCTGCCTGGCCATTCTCGCCGCGCTGGCGTTCGACAACGCGCGAGTCGATGCCACCGACCTCTCCGAGGACGCGCTGGCGGTGGCCCATGCGAACATCGAACAATTCGGACTCGAGGAGCGCATCACCACTTACCAGGGGAACCTGTTCGATGGACTGCCCGGCCACCAGTACGATCTCATCATCTGCAATCCGCCCTACGTCAATGCGCGCGCCATGGCAATGCTGCCGGCGGAATACCGCCACGAACCATCGATGGCGCTCGCCGGCGGAGAAGACGGCATGGATTTCGTACGCCGCATACTGCGCGACGCGCCCGACGCAATGACAGCCGACGGCCTGCTGATGCTGGAAATCGGCAACGAGTACGATCATTTCGCCGCCGCGTTCCCCAACATCAATCCGGTGTGGATCGCCACACAATCGGCGGAAAACCAAATCCTTCTGCTGACGCACGAGGAACTGTCCGCCGGAGGACGGTCGACGCCGTGATCCGCGCGACCGACCTCACACTGCGCCGCGGCTCGAAGGTACTGCTCGACCGCGCGAACTTCGTCGTCAATCCAGGAGAGCGCGTGGGCCTGGTGGGCAAGAACGGCGCCGGAAAGTCCAGCCTGTTCGCGCTCATGCGCGGCGAGCTCGAGGCTGACGCGGGCGGTTTGTCGATTCCGCCGGGCTGGCGCATCGCCAGTGTCGATCAGCTGGTGCCAGCGCTGGATCGGCCGGCGCGCGAATTCGTGATCGATGGCGACAGACGGTTGCGCGCGCTTCAGGACGAACGCGCGAACACGCCCGGCGGCGAAGGTACGCGCATCGCGGAACTCGAAGCTGAACTGACCGAGGCGGGCGCCTGGAGCGCCGCCGCGCGCGCCGAGCAGCTACTGGCCGGCCTGGGATTCGCCGCCAACCAGTGGATGGAACCGGTGCGGCAATTTTCTGGCGGATGGCGCATGCGGCTTGCGCTGGCACGGGCGCTGATGACGCCTTCCGAGCTCCTGCTGCTCGACGAGCCCACCAACCATCTCGATCTGGATGCCATGATCTGGCTGGAGCGTTGGCTGGCATCGTACCAGGGTACAGTCATCGTGATTTCGCACGACACCGAGTTCCTCGACTCGGTTGCGAAAATCATCTTGCACATGGAGCACGCGCAGATCACCCGTTACCGCGGTGGTTACGGCGACTTCCTCGTCCAACGCGCCGAGCGCGGCCGCCAAAGCCGAATTGCCTGGGAAAAGCAGACGCGCGACGTGGCCCGGCTGCAGCATTTCATCGATCGTTTCAAGGCCAAGGCAACGAAAGCGCGCCAGGCGCAAAGCCGTGTCAAGGCCCTGGAGCGCATGCAGGTGCTGGCGCCGTTGCGGGCCGAGGCTGGTATCGACATACGCATCCCCGTGCCAGAGAGCATGCCCGATCCGCTGCTGACGCTGAAAGATGTCGTGGCCGGGTATCGAACGCCTGGTGGCGACGATAAAATCGTGTTGCGGGGCGTCGGGCTGACCGTGCGCGGTGGCGCTCGCACCGGCGTGCTGGGCGTCAACGGCGCCGGCAAGAGCACACTCGTCAAGACCCTCGCGGGCGAACAGCCAGCCCTGGGCGGCAAACGCACCGCGTCGAGGGGTCTGAAAATCGGCTACTTCGCCCAGCAGCAGCTCGACATCCTCGATCCGCAAGGCACGCCGCTGAGCCATATCGCGCAGCTTGCGCCAGACGCGCGCGAACAGGAACTGCGCAACTATCTCGGTGGATTCGGCTATGGGGGAGACGCCGTCAACCAGGGCGTCGCCACCATGTCGGGCGGCGAGAAGGCGCGGCTTGCGCTTGCGCTCATCGTCTGGCAACGGCCAAATTTGCTGCTGCTCGACGAGCCCAGCAACCACCTCGACGTGGACACGCGTGAGGCCCTGGCGCAGGCCCTGGCGGAGTTCGACGGCTCGGTACTGCTGGTATCGCATGATCGCCATTTGTTGCGCACGACAGTGGATGGCTTCTGGATCGTGGCCGACGGACAAGTCCATGAATTCGACGGTGACCTCGACGATTACCGCGAGTGGCTGGCGCAGCGCGACACACGCATCCGCCAGACCGAACCGGGCGCGGCGGCCCTCCACGGCGGCGAACGCAAGGCGCAGAGGCGCCAGCGGGCTCAAGCGCGCCAGTATCTCGCGCAAAGGCGCAAACCGCTCGACGACAAGATCAAAGACATCGAACACCGGCTCGACGCCTTGCGCGCGCGCCTCGCGGAACTCGACACGCTGATCGCCGACCCCGGCCTCTATGCCGACGCGCGCCGCGACGAGCGCGTGCGTGTCCTGGAGGAGCATGGCGAAAAATCGAAGGCCATGGCCACTGCGGAAACGCAGTGGTTCGAAGCCCAGGAGGCGCTGGACGATCTGGTTTCGGCCGAGACCGGATCCAACGAATTCAGCGACGCGGCACGCTAGCGTATTTTCGGTTTACCTGTCGACCTGTTTACGGCACGGAACGCGTCGCGGTCGCTTTATTCCTTGAGGCCGCCACCAGGCCACGAGCGACGGGAGAATCGTGGCATGCGCCGTAGCATCATCGATACGCGAGTGCGGGCCAGCCAGCGCCACGACATGCCGCTGCCGCGAGCCGTCTGGTGGGGATGGGGTGGGGCCGACTTTGTACAGCTGGCAGCGTGGGCAAATTCACACAGGAGCCGTCTGACGTAATGGTTGCCCTTGCGCATGCGGCCGGACTTGCGCTTGCCGGCTGACTCATCATTGCCTGGACACATACCAAACCGACATGTCGGCCATCATGACCATGGGCGGCATCGAGCAGTTCTACCGTCGGCTGCAGATATTCAACACCGGGCGCGACAACCACGGTGTGAACGCCGTGAACAAGGATACGGAGGAGTTTGACAACGTCTTGGCTCCATTGGGCAATCTGGATAAATTGCAGGCCCAATCCCAGGAGCAGATGTGCGCCCCTTCCGGTTTACCGTTGGTGTACCTGACCGGCATCACGCCCTCTGGATTGAACGCCACGAGCCAGGGCGAGATTGAGGTTTGAAGGTCATTTCCCCCGTGGATCAGGAAACAATCCGCAAAACCCGCGCCGACACGGACAACGTGTACATCGACGCCGGGGTTCTTCTGCCCGACGAGGTGCGCGAACGGCTGGCATCCGAGGAGGATTCCCCGTCGCGCGCAGTACGTCTATTCGCAGCGGTTTCAGCAGTCTCAAGCCGCTGCCAAATTCGGTCGCATTCGTGCGCTGATGAAAGAATACGACGGAATGTTCGCCCAGGTAGCCAAGGATCGACAGTCCTCTGACGCTGCCGTCAAGACCAATTCCGACTGCATGGATTTGGTCATGAAAATGGGCATCCGTCCGGGGTCGGAATCAGACACCAAAGCAGCCAAAAAGGCTTATGGGGAAACGACTTTATTGGGTCAGCATGTTAAAATAGAGGGGTCGGAAAGCGTGTTTCTGCGGGTGTTTCTGCGGTTCTGGGCAATACGCCAACCGTTGCGCTTCAGAGTTACATCGATCCCGCCGTATTCGCCCCATGGGAGGCCGCAATTGGAAAATGAATTGCCTGATGTGCATTTTGGCTCGCCTGAAGCGCAGCCTGTGGATTGGCGTAACGCTCCAGACGATGATCCGGATGACGAAGAATTGGAAGAAACGCCTCCATTCGTTGTCGCCGTGCTTGGGTACGACCCCAAGGATATCGACTAGAAGCCTCATCGTTCTTATCAAGCCAGCCACGCGCTGGTTTTTTTGTTGGCTGTCATGAAACTTCGCTCCCCAACGGGTAAGCCAATCAAGCTTAGACCTGTGCATCCAAATGTGGGGTTGCGAGCAGCTTATCAGAAGAAGCTTGATACGCTGGTCGATGAGATGCAGGCAAGTATCGTCTATTGGTTGAAAGCCGCGTACCGTGCAAACCCTCCCGAGCTGGCCCAGGATTGAAGTGCGTCCAGCTCAATTGTCGTATCAGTGATACGACAATTCGCTCGTCCGGGGAGGTGACGGCGAACTGCACCATGCGGCGCAGGTTCTTGATCGAGAAGCTGCCTCCGTACTCCTTGACCAACTGCGCCGCCAGGGTAGGCAGCACTTCCTCGCCGTAGTCGGCCCGCCGCCCCTCCAAGAGCTTCATGCCCACCTTGGTTGGCACGCCCGAATTGGCAATGTCGGTCGTTGCCCGATGGCGAATGCCGTGCGTGCCGACATGTGGCACGCCGAAAGTGCGGTTGGCCTCGGCCTGCTTGTACGCCAACTTCTTCATCGACGCGGCCACATCCGGACGCTTTACGTCCTGCACCTTCATACGGCCCAAGATCGGGATGATGCAGCGGTCAAAAAAACCCCACGCCGGTCAGCCCGCGATGATTTCCAGTTTGGCCACGCCAAGCGCAAGGGTTTTCGCCCCCGCGCTGCGGAACTGGATGCGGGCCTGGGCGTCGGAACCATTGCCGCTCAGGGCGATGATCGTGCCCTCACCGAACTTCCGATGCCTGACCCCCTGACCGATCCGAAAACGCTGATCGCCCACCAGAACCCCGTTCGCCGATGTGCGGGGGACCATGGGTGCTATCGCGCCCGTCGGCGGCCGCCCATAGGCGTCGCGGCGCGGGCGCGCGCCAAGGGTCACGTCGACGTCAGACAACACCCGACCCTCGCGCGGCGTCAGCCACTTCAAATGTTCCGGCGGAATTTCGTCCAGAAAACGCGAACGTATGGCGTAGCGCGTCTGGCCATGCAACATGCGGCTTTGCGCCAGAGTCAGGTACAAACGGCGGCGCGCGCGCGTAATCGCCACATACATCAGACGCCGCTCCTCTTCCAGCCCCGCCGGTTCCAGCAGACTGTTCTCATGCGGAAACAGGCCATCTTCGACACCGGTGATGAACACCGAATCGAACTCCAGCCCTTTGGCCGCATGCACCGTCATCATCTGCACGGCGTCCTGGCCCAGACGCGCCTGGTTTTCACCTGCCTCGAGCGCCGCGTAAGACAGAAACGCGGCCAAGGGCGACAACCCTCGCCAGCCCAAATCGTTGGCGGCACCTTCGGGCACCGCCGCTACGCCCGGCGGGGGTTCCCCCGCCGCCACGGGGGAATCCGACGCAAGCACCCGCCCCGCCGGCAAGCCCTCGAAATTTTCATCGGCCACGAAAACCTGCGCGGCATTGACGAGCTCCCGCAGGTTCTCCACCCGATCGGATCCATCGCGTTCATTACGATAGTAGGCGAGCAAGCCACTGTGAACCAGCACGTGATCGACCAGTTCAGGCAGCGGCAGAATTTGCGCCTCGCCGCGCATCTCCGCGATCAGAGCGGCAAACCGTGCGAGGCTGCCACCCCCCTTCCCTGCGACGTACGGCACCGCGCGCGACAGACTGCAGCCACGCTGGCCCGCCAGATCGGACAACTGCTCAAGCGTGCGCGCGCCTATGCCGCGCGTCGGAAAATTCACGACCCGCAGCCAGGACGTGTCGTCATCCGGGTTCTCGATCAGGCGCAAATACGCCAGCGCGTGCTTGACCTCCTGCCGCTCGAAGAAACGCAGCCCGCCGTACACTTTGTACGGAATCCGTGCTGAAAAGAGCGCATGTTCCAGTACGCGCGACTGCGCGTTGCTGCGGTACAGGACCGCAATTTCGCGATAGGCGCCGCCGCCGTCGCCAAGCGCCCGGATTTCATCGACGACCCACTGCGCCTCGAGCAGATCGGACGGCTGCTCCGAGACGCGCACGGGTTCGCCCTCTCCCTGGTCGGTCCACAGATTCTTTCCCAGACGCGCCGAATTGTGGGCAATCAGCGCATTGGCCGAATCAAGGATGTGGCCTTGGGATCGATAATTCTGTTCCAGCCGGATCACCGTGTCACGCGCATACTCGCGCTGGAATTCCGCCATGTTTCCGACGTCCGCGCCACGAAACGCATAGATGGACTGATCGTCATCGCCAACCGCGAAAATCGACGCACCGCCCGCCGCCAACAGTTTCAGCCAACGATATTGCAGCGCATTCGTGTCCTGGAATTCATCGACCAGGATATGGCGAAAGCGGCGCTGATAGTGCTCGCGCACCGGTCCATTGCGCTGCAGCAGTTCAAATGCCCGCAGCAGCAGCTCGGCGAAATCCACGACGCCATCGCGCTCGCATTGCGCCTGATAGAGCCGGTACAGCTCGACCAGGTGCCGCTCGTGCGCATCCCAGGCCTCGACGGCATCGGGGCGCTCGCCGCGCTCCTTTGCACCATTGACGAATCGCAGCACTTCCTTGGGCGGGAATTTTTCGTCATCGACTCCGCCCCCCTTGAGCACACGCTTCATCAGCGACAATTGGTCGCCGGTGTCGAGAATCTGGAAGGATTGTGGCAGGTTCGCATCACGGTAATGCGCCCGCAGCAAGCGGTTGCACAGGCCGTGGAATGTACCGATCCACATGCCGCGCGTATTGATCGGCAGTTGCGCGCTCAACCGCGCAAGCATCTCGCGCGCCGCTTTGTTGGTAAAAGTGACCGCCAGGAGCGAAAACGGACTGGCTTGACCCGTCTGGATCAGCCAGGCCATGCGAGTGGTCAGGACACGGGTCTTGCCGCTACCCGCGCCCGCCAGCACCAGCGCATGCTGAGGCGATAGTGTGACCGCCGACCGTTGTTGCGCATTGAGTTGCTCGATCATGCCGCGTAGCGGCGCAACCGGACGGCGAACTGTTCCAAGCCTTCAATGCCGCTTTGCTGGGCCCGTTGACACCACGCCTGGAGATCGCCGAGCAACTGCTCGCTACTCGCGCTGGAACTTTCCCAGAGGCGAACGAGTTCGCGCCGCATCTGCACCAACGTGGACAACGAACGGTTTTCCGCCAGAACGGTGGCAAGCTCGCTGCGTTGTTCCGGTTTGAGCGCGTCGTCGCCCCGCGTAAGCCATGCCTTGATGCGGCCACTGAGCAGCCAGCGGTATTGCGCGGTTGAATTCGGCCGCGCGGCCGGCTTGAGCCGCGCGATGTCTTCGCGTATCGACTGCCGCACCATATCGGCGTAGCGCGCCAGAACTTCATAACGATGCGTAATCACACCTTGGAGCGTGCTGAGACTCACCGGCAACTGTGCCGAAACAGGCTTGAGACGCAGCTTCGGCGCAACTTTCCGAACCGTTGCCAACCGGCAGAAGCTGAGAATTCGAATGTACGCCCACCCGATGTCGAACTCGTACCACTTAGTGGAAAACTTGGCCGAAGTGCCAAAAGCATGGTGATTGTTGTGCAGCTCTTCGCCGCCGATGAGGATGCCCCACGGCCACACATTGGTACTGGCATCGGGGCAGGCGAAGTTGCGATAGCCCCAAAAGTGACCCAACCCATTGACGACGCCCGCCGCCCAGAATGGGATCCAGGCCATCTGCACCGCCCAGACCGTCAGGCCGACGACGCCGAACAACAGGACATCGAGGACCAGCATGATGGATATGCCAAGCATGCTGTGGCGTGCATAGAGATTGCGTTCCAGCCAGTCATCGGGCGTGCCGCGGCCGAATTTCTCCAGTGTTTCCAGGTTGGCGGCCTCGAGGCGGTACAACTCGGCACCGCGAAAAAGCACTCGACCTATACCATAGACGACGGGCGAATGGGGATCGCCCTCGCGTTCACATTTGGCATGATGCTTGCGATGGATGGCGACCCACTCCTTGGTGACCATTCCCGTTGTCAGCCAGAGCCAGAACCGGAAGAAATGCATGACGGCGGGGTGCAGATCGAGACCCCGATGCGCCTGAGCGCGGTGTAGAAAGATAGTGACGGAAACGATGGTGACATGCGTCACGGCCAGCGTGAACAGAAGTACCTGCCACCACGACCACTGGAGCGCGCCGCCGGAAAGAAACCTGAGAAATTGATCCATACCCGTGTTAGTCGACCTCGCCGGAAGATGCCGCGCAGTTTGACGCGGGCGCCAGCCGTTCATACTTCATACGAAAGACATCGCCGACGCGTGCGCCACGGCGGCGCGTCGCCGCACTGATTCCGTCGACGTTATATCACAAAGAAACACGGCAGAGTTACCGGGAAAACCATGGAATCCTACCGGGTTCGCTCCAGTACCGCGCCAAAAAAGCCGTCGGTGCCATGCTGATCGGGCCGCAAGCGCAGATACGGCCCCGACAGTGTCAGCCCCTTGCAGCGATCGGCCAGAATGGGGCCGGCATCCAACCGGGTGAAGTCAGGGTTCGCCTGGAGGAACCGCTCGACCTGGTGCTCGTTCTCTTCGGGCAGCGGACTGCAGGTACCATAGACCAGGCGGCCGCCCGGGGCGACACAGCGCGACGCCTGCTGCAATATGTCGGCCTGCGTCTCCAGCAGCTGCGCAAGCGAACCCGGATACAGGCGCCATTTGAGGTCTGGATTGCGGCGTAGCGTGCCCAAGCCGCTGCAAGGCGCATCGACCAGTACCCGCTGCGCCTTGCCGCTCAGACGCTTGACTCGCCGGTCGGCGCCTGCGCTGATCACCACGGGAACGATGTTGGACAGGCCGCTGCGCGCAAAGCGCGGCTTGGCACGCGCCAGACGGGCGGCCGACACGTCGAAGGCGTACAGGCGGCCGGTGGATTTCATGAGCGCCCCCAGCAGCAAAGTCTTGCCGCCCGCGCCAGCACAATAGTCGATGACCATTTCTCCGCGCCGCGGTGCCACCAGCGCCACCAGGATCTGACTGCCTTCATCCTGTACCTCGAGCTCGCCGCGCAGAAACGCCGGCCAGCGATTGACGGGCGGACGGCCCTGGAGGCGAATGCCCCACGGCGAATACGGCGTGGGTTGGGGATCGTGGTGCAGTCCCGCGCCACCGCGCAGCTCGGCCAGCAGCGCGTTGCGCTCCAGCTTGAATGGATTGACGCGCACGTCCAGCGGCGCGGTTCGATTCAGGGCGTCGACCAGCGCATCGGCCTGTGGCAGATCGTCCAGCTTCGCATCCAGCCAATCCGGCAGGGAAGCACGCACCGCGCGCGGCAGGCTGGAAAGGTCCACCCGCCGTATGTGCTCGAGCCACTGCCGCTCGGGCGCGGCCAGGGCGTCGTCCAGTGCGGCGCCGCCAAGCACCGATGACAGCGCGAGCAGACCCAGCCGGCGGTTGGCCGCACCAACGCCACTTTGCGCAAAGTGGCGGTAACGACGCAAATGGCGCAGCGCGTCGAACACCGCATCGGCCACCTCCGCGCGATCGCGCGCGCCCAGCTTGGGATGCGCCCGCAACCAGCGCGACAGCGCGGCATCGGCCGGCAAGGACCACTGCAGCACTTCGCCCAAAGCATCCCGCACCTGATCGATGCGTATCGCCACCCTGGCGCGCATGGGCGCGGCCGCGTCCATGGGATGAGCGGCACCGCGCCCCCGCTCATTTGAAATTTTTGCCGCCTTCATCACCCACCCTTTGCCTATGGCGCCACGTCGATTTGCCGCGCCGCGCCTTCCAGGCTCACGAACGAACGCGTTGCAACACCTTCCACCCGCACAGGCGACCGCTCGCCAAGGAAGACACGATCCTCCGCCAGCCAACCGACCACCTGCGCGTAAACAAAATGCTCGACGTGCAGCACGCGCGCCGCCAGGGTGTCGGCCGTATCGCCGGCCAGAACCGGTACGGCCCCCTGCGCGACGATGGGGCCCTGATCGAGGGCGGACGTCACGAAGTGCACGGTGCAGCCGTGCCACTGGACGCCATCGGCGAGCGCCCGTTGGTGCGTATGCAAACCCGGGAACGCCGGCAGCAGCGACGGATGCACGTTGAGCAGCCGGCCGCGGTAATGGGTGACGAACGCTTCGGTCAGAATACGCATGAAGCCCGCCAGCAGGACATAGTGCGGATCGTAACGGTCGATCGCCCGCGCAAGCGCCTGATCGAACGCGTCACGCGACGCGTACTCGCGATGCGAGACCGTATGCGTTTCAATTCCCTGGCAACGTGCCCATTCCAGGCCCGCCGCCCCCGCCTCGTTGGAAATGACGGCGCAGACGTCGGCCACTGCGGAGCGGGCGCGAACGGCGGCGACGATGGCGCGCATGTTGGAACCCCGTCCCGATATCAGGACGACGAAACGGCGGCGAAAAGGGGAGGCGCTCAAAATGATATTCCTTCACGCAAAATTGTAAACTCTCGGACGTGAACCCTCTCTTGCGCATCTATCGTACTCTGCCGCGCTTCGACAACGACCGCCCCAGTGCCGTGACCATCGGCAACTTCGATGGTGTGCACAGGGGACACCAGGCGATCCTCTCCCGCGTCAGCGAAGAATCCGCGCGGCGCGGCCTGATCCCGACCGTCATGACGTTCACTCCTCATCCGCGCACCTACTTTGCGCGGCGCGGCGGGCGGCCCGAACTGATGCCAACCCAGATCAGCGGCCTGCGCGACAAAGTCTGGGCGCTGGCGCGGCAAGGAATCCATCAAATCATCATCGTTCGATTCAACCAGGCGCTCGCGGACCTGGCTGCGATCGATTTCATCGAACATTGTCTGGTGCGCGGCCTCAACGCGCGGTGGCTGCTTGTGGGAACCGATTTCCGCTACGGGCACAAGCGTGGCGGCGACATCGAGCTGCTGCGCCGCGTAGGACACGGCAGCGGGTTCGCGGTGGAAACCATTGCCAACATCGCCGATTCCGACGGACGGCGCATATCCAGCTCCGAGGTACGCACCGCCCTGGCCGTGGGCGACCTCGAACGCGCCAGCCACCTTCTTGGACGCAACTACAGTATCAGCGGTCATGTGGTGCATGGTCGCAGGCTGGGACGCACACTGGGCTTCCCCACGCTGAACATTC
This sequence comes from Candidimonas sp., assembly GCA_004298545.1. Lineage (GTDB taxonomy): Bacteria > Pseudomonadota > Gammaproteobacteria > Burkholderiales > Burkholderiaceae_B > SCQX01. The sequence goes on from SCQX01000293.1 coordinate 14,496, forward strand.
ACGTACCGGCGCGCTGCGCGGCGCGCTCCGGCGTCTATGTGGTGCGGGTGCACGGTCTGTCCGCGCGTGCGCTCGACGGGGTTGCCAGCCTCGGCGTTCGACCCACGGTGGACGGCGCCGGGGGCGTGCTGCTGGAAGCGCACCTGCTCGACAGCACACTCGACGCATACGGTAAACTCACGCGTGTCGAATTTCTAGAATTCCTGCGGGACGAGGAAAAATTCCCCGACCTCCCCACGATGACCGCGGCCATTGCCAACGACGCGCGCCGCGCGCGCGATTACTTCGCACTCCATGGACTATAGAAACACCCTGAACCTGCCGGAATCTTCCTTCCCCATGCGCGGCAACCTGGCAAAACGCGAGCCGGGCTGGATAGCGCGGTGGGAAGAAAACAAGGTATATGCGGCCATCCGCGCCGCAAGCGCGGGCCGCCCCAAGTTCATCCTGCACGATGGCCCGCCGTACGCCAACGGCGATATCCACATCGGCCACGCAGTCAACAAGATTCTCAAGGACATCATCGTCAAGAGCCGCACCATGAGCGGCTATGACGCGCCGTACGTGCCCGGCTGGGACTGCCATGGCATGCCCATCGAGATCCAGATTGAAAAGCAGTACGGCAGGCATCTTCCAGTGGCCGACGTGCAAGCCAGGGCGCGCGCCTACGCGCACGCGCAGATCGAGCGGCAGCGGCGCGACTTCAAGCGGCTGGGCGTACTGGCGGACTGGGACCATCCTTATCTGACGATGAACTTCGGCAACGAAGCCAACGAGCTTCGCGTGCTGGCGCGCATCATGGAAAAGGGCTATGTATATCGCGGGTTGAAACCGGTGAACTGGTGCTTCGACTGCGGGTCGGCACTGGCGGAGGCGGAGGTCGAATACGCCGACCGCACCGACTCGGCGGTCTACGTGGCGTTGCGGTTTCACGACAAGGGAAAGCTGGCACGCGCATTTGGCCTGGCGACAGTCGAAGACGGTGCCGCGGTGATCTGGACGACGACACCCTGGACGCTGCCCGCCAACCAGGCGCTGAACGTTGCCGCCGACATCGACTACTCGCTGGTGCGCCTGGCCCAGCCACGGCCGACCGGCGGCGTACTGCTGCTGGCAACCGAGCGCGTCGATGCCTGCCTGCAATCCTGGAATCTGGAAGGACGAATCATCGCGACCGCGAAGGGCGCGGCGCTGGCCGATCTCGAATTCGAACACCCGCTGTACGATCTGGACCCCGGCTACCGGCGCTTGTCCCCCGTGTATCTCGGCGACTACGTCACCCTCGATGCCGGCACCGGTATCGTCCACGCTTCACCGGCCTACGGCGTGGAAGACTTCATTTCATGCAAGGCGCACGGCCTGGCCGATGACCAGATTTTCAACCCGGTTGGCGGCGATGGCCACTACGGCGCTTCGCTGCCGCTGTTCGGGGGAATGCTGATCTGGGACGCGAATCCGAAGATCGTGGAGGCGCTGCGCGGCACTGGCGCCCTGCTCAAGGTGGAACGCCACAAGCACAGCTACATGCATTGCTGGCGGCACAAGACCCCCATCATCTACCGCGCCACGAGCCAGTGGTTCGTCGGCCTCGATCTGCGGCCCGAGAGCGGTCCCACGCTGCGGGAAAACGCGCTGCAGGGTGTGGAACAGACAGAATTCTTCCCGCCCTGGGGGCGCGCGCGCCTGCACGCCATGATCACCAATCGCCCCGACTGGACGCTTTCGCGCCAGCGCCAATGGGGGGTTCCGATGGCGTTCTTCGTGCACAAGGAAACGGGAGCTCTGCACCCGCGCACGGTGGAACTACTCGAAGCGGTGGCGCGCCTCGTGGAAAAACAGGGAATAGAAGCCTGGCAGTCGCTGGATCCACGGCAGCTGCTGGGCGATGAAGCCGACCAATACGAGAAGAACCGCGATACGCTCGACGTCTGGTTCGACTCGGGCAGCACACACGCCACAGTGCTGGGCGGGCGTGACCATGGTCTGGGTGGGCCCCGGTCGGGCGAGCTGGCGTGGCCAGCCGACCTTTACCTGGAAGGATCCGACCAGCACCGCGGCTGGTTCCACTCGTCCTTGCTCACGAGCGGCATGCTGTACGGCCAACCTCCCTACAAGGCGCTGCTCACGCACGGTTTCGTGGTCGATGGCAAGGGCCGGAAGATGAGCAAATCGGTCGGCAACGTCGTGGCGCCGCAAAAAGTGTCCGACAGCCTCGGCGCGGAAATTCTGCGGTTGTGGACGGCTTCGACCGACTATTCGGGCGAGCTATCCATCTCCGACGAAATTCTCAAGCGCGTCGTCGAAAGCTACCGGCGGATTCGCAACACGCTCAAGTTCCTGCTCGGCAACCTGGCGGATTTCGATTCCCGCACCAGTGCGCTGATGCCGGATGCATTGTTCGAAATCGACCGCTATGCGCTGGCATTGACGGCCCAGATGCAGGCGGAAGTGCTGGCGAGCTACGGCCGCTACGACTTCCACACGGCGGTGGCGCGGCTGCAAATCTTCTGCTCGGAAGACCTTGGCGCCTTCTACCTCGACATACTGAAAGACCGGTTGTACACCACCGGCGCCGACAGCACGGCGCGCCGCTCGGCGCAGACGGCGCTTTTTCACGTCACGCACGCCCTCCTGAAGCTGATGGCACCCGTCCTGTCATTCACCGCCGAGGAAGCGTGGGCGGACCTGCACGCGGAAAAAGAATCCGTCAGCATCTTCACCGAGCTTTTTCACCGCATCCCGGCGGTACCCGACGCCGCGCCGCTCATCGAGCGGTGGACGCGGCTGCGCGCCATCCGCGCGCAAGCCATGCGCGAGATCGAGTCGGTCCGCGTCACCGGCGCGATCGGCTCTTCGCTCGATGCCGAACTCGACATCGGCGCCGACGGCAACGACCACGCGCTGCTCGACAGCCTGGGCGACGACTTGCGATTCGTGCTGATCGTTTCCCGCGCAACGCTGCATCAGGCGCCCGGACCGTTGACCCTGGCCGTATCCGCCACTACGCAGCCCAAATGCAACCGCTGCTGGCACCACCGCGCCGACGTGGGCATCGACACGGCGCACCCCGACCTGTGCGGGCGCTGTGTGAGCAATCTTTTCGGCACCGGCGAAATACGCAACCATGCGTAAATACATGCCACGCAGCATCGAAGCGGTCCGCCGGACGCGATTCCGCCTCTGGATCATTTGCGCGCTGGCTATCGTGGTGGCGGACCAGATCAGCAAGCAAATCGTCGATACCCACCTGCATTATGGCCAGCGACTGCACCTCCTGCCGGTATTCGACATCACGCTGTTGTACAACCCGGGCGCCGCATTCAGTTTTCTGGCCAACGATGGCGGCTGGCAGCGCTGGCTCTTCACGCTGATCGCGCTCGCGGCCGCGGGGCTGATCATCCACCTGTTACACAAGAATCCCGGCCAGACCTTGTTCTGCGCATCCATCACGGCCATACTGGGGGGCGCGGTGGGCAACGTGGTCGATCGTCTGCAGCACGGTCACGTCGTCGATTTCCTGCTCTTTTACTGGCACGGCTGGTACTTCCCCGCGTTCAACCTGGCCGACGTCGCCATTACCTGCGGCGCGGCGCTGCTGATTCTCGACGAGCTGCTCAAAATGCGACGCGAGCGCCGCGGCAATCGGTCGCCCTCCTGACGCATCCCCTCATTCCAACCTCTGCCATCGTCATGCGGGAACTTGCCGACAAACGGATCGTACTGGGGCTCACGGGCGGAATCGCTTGCTACAAGGCGGCGGAATTCGTGCGGCGGGCGCATGATCAGGGCGCCATCATCGACGTGGTCATGACCGCAGCCGCCACGCGCTTCATCACGCCGACCACACTGCAGGCCCTATCGGGGCGACCCGTTTTCGTCGACCCGTTCGATGCGCGCATCCCCGACAGCATGGCCCACATTCACCTGACGCGCGGCGCCGCCGCCATCATCGTGGCCCCCGCCAGCACCAACTTCATCGCGCGGCTT
>SCQX01000027.1 GCA_004298545.1 Candidimonas sp.
CGCAAGGAAAGCGGGATTCAATGAAAAAAGATCGTCGGTTCGCTCGAGCGCAATCGCCGCGGAAGCGTTGAAGCGCACGGCATCCGGCAATGCTTCCTGCTGCAACAGTGGGCGGATGAGGTTCGGCCACACGGTCAGTTTCCGGACAGCGACGAGGGGTTCAGGCAAAGCGTCAGGCTGATCCCCTCCCGATCAAGCTCGACACAGGTATTCGAAAGACCGACCAGACGAAATACGGGTGCTTCAGGCGTGTCCCTCATGCCGATCGGCAAGGCGCGACCACGCCGGTACACGAACAGGCGTTCACCTTGCTTCACTTGCGCAAGCAGCTTTCCCCCCACGCCAAAAATCGCAAGCAGGCGCGGCTCCACACCGAACGAAGCAGCGGTCGGTGTGCTCGTTTCGCCTCCCGCCACATCGCGCAACCGCTGCCGCGCGCGGTGCAGCGCGAGCTGGGTTTCAACGCGCACGAGCTCGCGAACCGTCGCGCCGTCCTGCGCGGCCAACGGTGGCAACGGCTTCTGGGGAGCCGACAATGCCAGGGGAGCGGGCATTGCCAGCATCAACACAAGGACGAGGCCCACACGACGACGTCCTGACACGGGCGATCCCGCCCGCGCCAGGCGCCGACGGCGGGGAGCCGCCGGTGACGGTCGCCGCGGGCTCAGATAACGACTCGTATTCATGCAGAACTCCTTCAAAGGAAATCATGAATCGGCTCGACGCCACAGAGGGCCGCCGTCTGTCATCGAGCGTCAGGCGGACCCGCGACCACTCCATGAACGAACTGATGGAAGGCAGCAAGCCGGCCGAACGCAACGGACCCGCGATACGAACTGGTCGCAAGGCGCGTCGCGGCAGCCGTGCCGGCCGGCTGATGGCGCGCCCATGCCCATCTCGCGGCGGTGCGACGGGCAGAGCGGCGGAACGACCGAAATCGAGTTGCGCGAAAGCCGATGACAAGGCCTGGAATTGGCTCAGCAAGAATTGATCGTTGCGCCGCGCGGTGTCGGGAATGAGGCTATCGAGGGCGGCGCCTCCGCCGGACACGCGCCAGTTGGCGGTGACCCGGTCGAGCGATGGGAATGCCAGGTGCCAGCCTGCGGGCACCCGATGAAGCAGGGTGTCGTTGTCGCCACTGGCGATTCCCCGCCGATAGTCCGCATGACATCGCCAATCGAAGTGCTCCGGCACACACTCCGCCCGTGCAAGCCCCCACCCTGCCACCGCTATTGGCAAATCGTGAAAGGTGTCGATCACGAGACGCGTTCCCACAATGCCATGCACCACTCGCGCCTTCAGAGCGGCTTTCTCGGCCCGCGCCCAATCCGCCTCGGGGGTCGGCGGCGGCATGCCTTTCGCCGAGTCGACGGGCGGCGGCCCCCTGTGTTGCCACAGCCATTTGGGGCCGGTGACGACCGCCACAACCAGAGCCAGGAATGTGGCTACCCGCACCGCGGCTCCGATCCTCGGCACGCGAGTCAAACTGAGATGCTCGCCGGCCGTAGCGCCAAGGGCGGACAGATCGGGAGCCAGTGGCGCGTTCGGCGCACCAAGAAGAACCAGCTGCGGAAACGCCCGCCCCACGCTTTCGACCGCCGCGCGCGCCGCCACAGGATCGCCATATAAAGCGTCGGTCCCCGTGACGACGACCCCATCGTGGATGGCGGCGAACCAGAACAGACCACCAGGCATTTCCAGCACCAGGGCAACCGCCCCCGATGGAAACAAGTGAGCCAGACACCGCGCCGCTGCGCGCGGTGCTTCGCGCATAGACGCGGACCCGGATGAAATCGTCGCCAACCCGACCGCGGCCGACCCCGCCCCCTCGGAAAAAGACAGATGCGTCGCCCGGTACCGGCGCGCAAGGCGATAGGCGCCGTGTCTGGCACGCGGGCCGATCAACGGCACCCAATCCATGCCAAACACCAGAGCGCCGCGTTCGTGCGGGAGAATGAGCGGGTGGCCCGCGCGACCGTTCATGCATCCTCCTCGACCTGCGCCGACATGACGACGACGGTCATCAGTCGTTGCGAGGAGACTTGATCGCCACCCCCCAGCAACGATGGCAGTCCCGGATTCAGGCGACGCCCTTCCGACTGTTCCTGAACACGATCGAATCCGGAAATGACTAGCGGCTGTCCGGGGTACAGCAGCACCTGCTGAACGGTGCCATTACCCTCCACCGTGATCTGCTGCAGTTGCAGCGGATTGTTCTTATCCCCGAATGTGACGGATTTGAGCGGCTGGGCCACCGTGTTGTCGTAAGCCACCGACAACAAGATCTGGCCGCTGGCCTGCGCGTCGGGCACGAGTGTCA
>SCQX01000294.1 GCA_004298545.1 Candidimonas sp.
AGCAGCCCCACGTGGCGGGCGACGGGGGCGTTGGGCAGGTCGATGACCTGTAGCCGGCGGTCGTGCGCCCAGTCGACGTTCGCCAGGCGCGGCACGATGGAGCCACCGAAACCCTGGCGCACCAGTTCGATGATGGTCTCGATGGAGTTGAGTTCCATTTCCTCGTCGGGCAGCAGGTCCAGGTGCTGTAACGCCCGCTGCACCAGTTGCCCCGTCCAGGTTCGCTGGTCGAAGCGCAGGAACGGTTGCGCGGTAAGGGCCTCGCGCGGTGTCAGGGTGGTGTCGATGGCCGACGCGGCGCTGCGGGGCACGATCAGCACCATGGGCTCGCTGTATAGCGGCGTCCAGACCAGCGCCGGGTTCAGGGGAGTTGGCGATTGGGTGACGACTGCGGCGTCGAGTTCGCCGTGCTGCACTTTGTGGGCGAAGTCGCTCGACAACCCCGCGTACAGCGTCACGTGCAGTTTCGGGTGCTTGCGCTTGATGGCGCGCAGGGCGTCGGAGAACGCGCCCATGAGCGCGGAGACCAGCGCGCCGACCGAAACCGGGCCCGAGAGTTCGTCGCCTTCGTCAACGTGTACGAGGGCGTTGTAGGCGGCGACGATGGCCTCGATTTTCGCGATTTTCCGCCGCCCTTGCGGCGAGAGCGTCACCGAGCGGCCGGTCCGGATGAACAGTTCGCAGTTCAGCGCCTGCTCGAGCATTTTGATCTGCAAGCCCACCGCCGCCGGTGTCAGTCCGATTTTCGCGCCGGCCGCGGCGAAGGTGCCGTGGCGGACGACCGCGAGAAAGGTCTTCAGGGTACGGATGGATGACATGGATCGTCGCCGCTCAGATTCCTTTTACGAAGGCACTTATACCCCCTATGAGCAGAATGATCCAGACGGCTTTCTTGACGGCGCGCGAATCCAGTTTCTTGTGCAGCAGGCTGCCCAGCAGGAACCCGGTCAGCGCGAAGGGAAACAGGATGACGGCGATGAGGTAGATGGCGGGCGCCGACATGAGGCCGCCCGCCGAGAACATGACCAGGCGGATGATGGCCGTCATGCCGATGAGCGCGCCCAGGGTGGCCCGCAGGATGCGCTTCTCGTCGATGCGGCCCGCAAGGTAGATGGTGTACAGCGGGCCGCCGGTTCCGAACAGCGTGGTGAAGGCGCCGCCGAAGAAGGCCAGCGGCGGCGCGAACGCGGAGCTGATCCGGTAGCTTTTCTTGTTGAAGAAGTTGCTCCACACGAACATGGCGATGACGAACGCGCCCAGCAGCAGGAACAGTGGCTTCTTGGGCGCGTGCAGCGAGAGCAGGATGCCGCCGATCGCGCCCACCAGGAGGCTGGGCAGGATGCGCTTGAGTTCCACTTTGTCGGCGATGTGCCGCTCTTTGAAATTCAGCAGCGAACAGACGATGAGGTCGAACAGCAGCATGACCGCCACACAGGTGTGCAGCGGCAGAACCTGAATCAGGAAGGGGATGGCGATGATGGAGGACCCGAACCCGGTGAGCCCGAAAATGGTGTAGGCGACCAGCAGCGTGCCTGACGCGAAGGCCAGGCCCGCGAGATCGGTGATGGCGGCGAGATGACCGAGCAGTTCGCCGATCACGCGGGCGCGCTGCTGGCAAGGGTCGTCAGTTGCTGGTAGAGCTTGTCGGGGACGGAAATGCCTTCTTTGGCGGCCTTTTCACGGAAGGCGCGGCGGCGTTCGCCCGGTGTGCGCACGGACTGGTCTTTCAGCATGGTCTCCACCAGCGTATCGATGCGCGAGAAGTAGGCGTCCGTGCCGGCGAGCGCGCCCGGATCGATGGTCAGGAACAGTTGTCCCAGGCGCGGCCGGTTGCCGGCTTCGGTGAAGAAAGAATCGGCCTCGAAGCCGAAGGCCGCGCCGGTCACGGCGCAAGCCAGCAATTCGACGATCAGGGCCAGCATGGCCCCCTTCACGCCGCCGGCGGGCAGCATGCTGCCTTCGAGCGCGGCCTTCGGATCCGTGGTGGGCTGGCCGTTCTTGTCGAGTGCCCATCCCGTGGGGATGGCGCGGCCTTCCTTGGCGGCCACCATGATTTTGCCGCGCGCCACTTCGCTGAGCGCCAGGTCGATGACGAGCGGCGGGGCGTTGCGGCGCGGGAAGACCGCGGCAATGGGGTTGGTGCCGAACAGTGGCGTCTTGCCGCCCCAGGCCGGCATCGCCGCCGGTGAGTTGCCGAACGCCAGGCCAATGAACCCCGCCTCGGCAACGGGTGCCAGGTGCAGTGCGGCGGCGCCGAAGTGGTTGCTGTTGGTCACGCCCGCGCAGCCGATGCCGAATTTCCTGGCGTTGTCGATGGCCTGCCGCACCGCCAGGGCGCACGCTTCGTAGGCCAGCCCGCATTGGGCGTCGACCAGGCAGACGGCGCCCTTGGAATGGCGGATGACGGGTTCCGCCCTGGAATCGGTACGACCGTTGCGCAGGAACCCGCTGTATTGCGGAATGCGCGAGACGCCGTGCGAGGCCAGACCCTCGGCGTCGGCGGCAACGAGCGCCTTGGCCGTTGCCAGCGCGGCGCCGTGATTCGCGCCGGCGTTTTCGAGCGCCGTCGTGGCAAGGGTGGTGAGTGTTTCGATTGAAAGTACCGGCATGGTGATTTTGAAGGTCTTCGAAGGATTGAAACGGGAAAACGGGCTCGCGAACGCGAAGGGCGTCAGTGCGCCTCGAGCCATTCAAGCACGCGCCGCGCGATGAGTTCGCCGACGCGCTGGTTGGATTCGACCGTGACCCCGGCGATGTGCGGCGTCAGCAGCAGGTTGGGTGCCGCCGCCAGGGGTGAGCCGGCGGGCAGCGGCTCGGTGGCGAAGACGTCGATTGCCGCGCCGCCCAGGTGGCCGCTTTGCAGCGCCTGCGCCAGCGCCGCCTCGTCGACGATGCCGCCGCGCGAGGTGTTGATGAGGGCCGCGCCGGGCTTCATGGCGGACAGGGCCGCCGCGTCGATCAGGTTGCGGGTTTGGGCGATGAGCGGCACGTGCAGCGAAATGACGTCGGATTCGCGCAGCACGTCATTGAAAGACCGTGGCGCGACGCCCGATTCCCGCCAGACCGCCGCGTCGGCCGCGAGGGCTGGGTCGTGCGCGATGGTCGTCATTCCCAGCGCCATCGCCAGGCGCGCCGTCAACCGGCCGATGCTGCCAAAGCCAATGAGCCCCAGTGTCTTGCCGGCGATTTCATGGCCACCCGACAGGGCGGCACGCGGCCAGGCTCCCGCGGCCGTCGGCGCGCTGTGGAAGTACGCCTTGCGCGTCAGGATCAACGCGCTGGCGATGACGTATTCCGCGACGGCGGCGGCATTGGCGCCCGTTGCCGGAATGACGGCCACCTGGCGTGCCGCGCACGCTTTCATGTCGATGTTGTCCAGGCCGACACCCAGGCGCCCCACCACGCGCAGCCGCGGGGCGGCGTCGAGCAGTGCCTGATCCACCCGCGTACGGTTGCGCACGATCAGCGCGTCGATGCCCGCAATCGCGGCCAGCAGCGCCGGGCGGTTGTCGACGAGCGTTGGGTCGTAACGCGTATCGAGCCTGCCCGTCAGTGTTGCCACGGATGCTTCGTTCATGAACTCCGTTATCACCAGCTTCATTCGCGTTCCCACCTTTGATGCAAAAATTTTCGCGCCCGCCGTTCGCCGCGCGCTTGCACGCGCCGCGCCGGTTCGTCGTCAGCCCTGCATGCCCCATTTTTCTATGGTGTTGCGCTCGATGATGCGGAAGATGAAGTTCTCGACGAAGAGGCCGATCAGGATGACGGTGAGCAGACCCGCGAACACGCTGGGGATGTTGAGCTCATTCTTGTTTTCGTAAATGAACCACCCCAGGCCGCCACTGCCCGAGCTCACGCCGAAGACCAGTTCGGCGGCGATCAAGGTACGCCAGGCGAACGCCCAGCCGATCTTCAGGCCTGCCAGAATGGTGGGGAAGGCCGCCGGTATCAGGATGCCGAACACATAGCGTAAGCCGGTGAGCCCGTAGTTTCGTCCCACCATGCGCAGGGTCTGGCTGACCGCCTGGAAGCCCGAGAGCGTACTCAATGCAACGGCCCACAGTACCGAGTGGATCAACACGAACACCAGGCTGCCGTTGCCCAGGCCGAACCACAGCAGCGCCAGCGGCAGCAGCGCGATGGCGGGCAGCGGGTTGAACATCGAGGTGATGGTCTCGAGGAAATCGCGCCCGAAACGCGTGGTGATGGCAAAGATGGTAAGCAGCGTTGCGAGGAAGAGACCGGCGGCGTACCCCATCAGCAGGACCTTGATGGAGGTCCACGCGCGCAGCAGCAGGCCGCCGCTGGTGATTCCCTGCACCAGCGCTTCGACGGTGTCGCTGAAGGTGGGGAACAGCAACTGATTGTGGATGGCGCGCGCGTAGGTTTCCCAAATGACCGCCAGCAGCACCAGAATGAATACCTTGCGCGCGACGTTGTTGTCGGCGATTCGCTCCCACTGCGTCAGCGGTTTTTCCACGACGCCGAAATCTTCGCTTTCGGCTTTGGGGGTGATGAGCTCGGGGCGGAAGTGCGTGCCCTGATGATTCAGATGCGTGGCTGGCATCTGTTCGACGACATTAGCCATGATCAGCCTCCTGCGGTGCCCCTTCAGGGAAAAGTAGTGTATTGATGCGCTCCGACAAGAGCATGCCGTGCTCGTCGCGCGTGTCCTCGCCGGTGCTGTTGAGCTCGGCGACCACTTGACCGGGGTGGGGCGACATCAGCAGTATGCGGTTGCCGATCTTGATGGCCTCCTGGATGGAGTGGGTGACGAACAAGACCGTGAAACGCGTGGCGTCCCACAGCTGCAGCAGCTCGTCCTGCATGATGCGGCGCGTCATCGCGTCGAGCGCGGCGAAGGGTTCGTCCATGAGCAGGATGTCGGGCTCCATGGCCATGCCGCGCGCGATCGACACGCGCTGCTTCATGCCGCCCGACAGCTGGTGCGGAAACTGATTGGCGAACTGCTTGAGCTTCACCGTCTCGAGCCAGCGCATGGCCTTTTCTTCCGCCTCCTTGGGCTTGAGCTTGTGGCTCGCGACCAGCGGAAACATGACGTTTTGCTTGATGGTCTTCCAGGGCGGCAGCTGGTCGAATTCCTGAAAGACCATCATGCGGTCCGGGCCGGGCAGCGAGATGACCTTTTTCTTCAGGCGCAT
>SCQX01000295.1 GCA_004298545.1 Candidimonas sp.
CCGCGTGGCGGAGGTCGCACGACTCTAAAATTTTGGAATATGGCTCAATACGTCTATACGATGAATCGCGTCGGCAAGATCGTGCCGCCCAAGCGGCAGATCCTGCGCGACATTTCTCTGTCTTTTTTTCCCGGCGCGAAGATCGGCGTGTTGGGGCTCAATGGCGCGGGCAAGTCGACGCTACTGCGGATCATGGCGGGCATCGACCAGGATATCGAGGGTGAGGCAATACCCATGACGGGTTTGAAGATTGGCTATCTTCCGCAGGAGCCCCAGCTCGACCCCGCGCACACGGTGCGCCGGGCGGTGGAAGAGGGGCTGGGCGAGGTGTTCGCCGCCCGGCGGCGCCTCGACCAGGTCTATGCCGCTTATGCCGAGCCCGACGCCGATTTCGACAAGCTTGCGGCCGAACAGGCGGAACTCGAGGCGGTGATCGCCGCCGCCGCATCCAGCGGCAGCGACGATATCGAGCATCAGATGGAGATCGCGGCCGACGCGCTGCGCCTGCCCGACTGGGACGCGGTGGTCGACACCTTGTCGGGCGGCGAGAAGCGCCGGGTGGCGCTGTGCCGCTTGCTCCTGTCCAAACCCGACATGCTGCTGCTGGATGAACCCACCAACCATCTCGACGCGGAAAGTGTGGAGTGGCTGGAACAATTCCTGCGAAAATTTCCGGGCACGGTCGTGGGTGTGACGCACGATCGCTATTTTCTCGACAATGCCGCCGAGTGGATTCTCGAGCTCGACCGAGGGTACGGCATTCCCTGGAAAGGCAATTACAGCTCGTGGCTCGAACAGAAGGAAAACCGCCTCGCCCATGAAGAGGCCGCCGAGTCGGCGCGCCAGCGCACCATCAAGAAAGAACTGGAGTGGGTGCGGCAGAACCCCAAGGGGCGGCATGCGAAGGCGAAGGCGCGTCTGGCGCGTTTCGAAGAGCTCTCTTCGCATGATTATCAGAAGCGCAATGAAACCCAGGAAATCTTCATTCCGGTGGCGGAGCGGCTGGGTGCCGATGTCATCGAGCTGCGTGGCGTCAGCAAGGGCTACGGCGACCGTCTGCTGCTCGACGACGTGAGTTTCCGTGTTCCCGCGGGGGCCATCGTGGGGGTGATCGGGGCCAACGGCGCCGGCAAGTCGACACTGTTTCGCATGATCGTGGGCGCTGAAAAGCCCGACGACGGCGAGATACGGATTGGCCAGACCGTCAAGATGGCCTATGTCGATCAGTCGCGCCATTCGCTCCCCGACGGCAAGACGGTGTTCGAAGCGGTCTCCGACGGCGCGGACTTGATTACCATCGGTCGATTCGAGATGGCCGCGCGCGCGTACCTTGGCCGTTTCAATTTCAAAGGGGCGGATCAGAACAAGCCGGTGGGCAAGCTCTCGGGGGGCGAGCGCGGCCGGCTGCATCTGGCCAAGACGCTGCTGTCGGGCGGCAACGTGCTGCTGCTCGACGAGCCGTCGAATGATCTGGATGTCGAGACGCTGCGCGCGCTGGAAGATGCACTGCTGGAGTTCGCGGGCAGTGTGCTGGTCACGAGCCACGACCGCTGGTTTCTCGATCGCATCGCCACGCACATCGTGGCATTCGAAGGGGAGTCGCGCGTCGTGTTCTTCGATGGCAACTATCAGGAATACGAGGAGGACAAGAAGCGCCGGCTGGGCGACGAGGGTGCGAGGCCGCGGCGGTTGCGCTATAAATCCCTCAAGTGATCGAGAGAGAGAACGAAATGGCTATTTTGCATGCGCGTGATTCAGTGCTGCTGGTGGTCGACATGCAGGCGCGGCTGCTGCCGGCGATCGACGGCGGATCGGCGCTGGCCCGCCGCTGCGGGGCGCTGATTGGTGTCGCGAAGCGGTTGGCGGTGCCGGTCATCGCGACCGAGCATTGTGGCGCGCGGCTCGGCGCGACGCTGCCGGAAATAGCATGCCAGGCGGATCGTATCGTTCCCAAGACGCATTTCGACGCGACGCGCGAGGTGAGTTTCCTGCCGGCGCTGCCTGCGGATAGGACACGCCTGCTGGTCGTGGGTACCGAGGCGCACGTGTGTGTGCTCCAAACCACGTTGGGGCTCAAGGCGGCGGGCCTGGCGCCGGTGCTGGTGGCCGATTGCATTGGCTCGCGGCGGCCGTCCGATCGTGCGGCGGCCGTTCAGCGCGCGGCGCGCCACGACGTGGAAGTCGTCACGTTCGAGATGGTCGTGTTCGAGTGGCTTGAGTCGGGCGAGGCCCCGCAATTCCGCGACGCACTGGCGCTGGTGAAGTCGTTGGGCTGAACCGGGGGTCACGCCACGTCGGCGGTGCGCGCGGCCGGCGGCATTTCGATCTTCACTTCCAGTACTTCGAGCGAGTCTTGTTTCTCGAAGTTGACCTTGATGTCGTCTGAATTGACCTTCACGTAGCGTGAAATGACTTCGACCAGCTCGCGCTGCAGCCGGGGCAGGAAGTCGGGAGTGCTGCCGCCGTTGCCGCGTTCGTTGATCAGAATGAGCTGCAGGCGGTCTTTGGCCACGCTGGCCGAGGTTTTCTTTTCTCCGAGCAGGAAAGACAGGAAAGACATGTCATTTACCTCCGAAAAGGCGCTTGAGCAGCCCCGGTTTCTCGTAGTCGACAAAGCGCAGCGGCGCCTCCTCGCCCAGGTAGCGCGCGACGACGTCCTGGTAGGCCATGGCCACTTCGCTGTCGTCCAGGTGGATGACGGGTACGCCCTGGTTCGAGGCTTGCAGTACGGATTCCGATTCGGGTATGACGCCGATCAGCTTGATGCGCAGAATGTCCTCGATGTCTTTGAGCGAGAGCATTTCGCCGTCGGCTACGCGCTTGGGGCTGTAACGCGTCAGCAGCAGATATTCCTTGATGGGGTCGTCGTTCTCGACCGCGCGTCGCGACTTTGCCGACAATATGCCGAGGATACGATCTGAATCGCGTACCGACGACACTTCGGGGTTGGTGACGACCAGCGCGTCGTCGGCGAAGTACGACGCCATGAGCGCGCCCGTCTCGATGCCGGCGGGCGAGTCGCATACGATGTATTCGAACCCCATGTCGCCAAGGTCGTGCAGGGTTTTTTCGACGCCCTCGCGCGTCAGAGCGTCTTTGTCACGGGTTTGCGACGCCGGCAGAATGAACAGGTTCTCGATTTGCTTGTCGCGGATGAGCGCCTGATTCAGCGTGGCGTCGCCCTGGATGACGTTGACGAAGTCGTAGACGACCCGTCGTTCGCATCCCATGATGAGATCCAGATTGCGCAGACCGACGTCGAAGTCGATGACGGCGGTCTTGTGTCCGCGCATGGCCAGCCCAGAGGAGAAACTGGCGCTGGTGGTCGTTTTACCCACGCCGCCCTTTCCGGAAGTCACCACAACGATTCGAGCCATGTCGATTGAGTCCCTCTGATTCTTGAAATTACGTAATCGTAAAGCAAAAAGGTGTGGGACGATCCCGCATTGTCGTTATTTGATAGTTGCTTAGCAACAAAATGTCAGTCGTCGCGCGGTGCGCCAGGGGGTTGCGCATCGCGGGCGACGGGCGTCAATCACCGAGTGGAATGATTTTCAGCGCCTCGCCGTCGAGCTGGACCAGCATGGCGTGACTGTGCGGCGGCTGTTCGAGCCGGGTCTCGATCACGCGGTACACGCCGGCAATGGCCAGCAGCTCGGGATCGAGTATCGTGGCGAAGATGCGTGCCGTGGTATCGCCGCGCGCGCCCGCCATTGCCTTGCCGCGCAGTGGCCCATAGACGTGGATGTTGCCATCGGCGACGACCTCCGCGCCCTGGTTGACGGCGCCGATCACGACCAGGTCGGTCTGGCGCGCGTAGACACGCTGGCCCGAACGCAGGGGCCGATTGATGACGATGGCGGCCGGCGCGGTGGTTGGAGCCGGAGCCGCTGCGTTCTTCTCGACGTGGGCCGGCGTGATGATCGGCGTTTCCTTTTCGGGGGCCGGCTTGACCACAGCGCGCACGGCTGCGCTGGCAAGGTCGACCTCGGTCAGTCCGCTCGCCTTCGCGGCAGCGAGGATGTCGTCCTGCGCCATCACGCCGATGGGAAAGAGCCGGTGACCGCGCAGCGCGGCAACCAGGGCTGGCCAGTCGATGGGCGCCTCGAGTTTGGTCGCGTCGATCACGATGGGCTCGTTCTCGAAGAACGCGCCCGCGTCGCGCATGCGCTGGTCCAGCGCGTCGCGCAGCGCGGCGAGGTCGTGGCTGTGCAGCACGACGCGTATGGCATAGAGCGTGGCGCTTTTGAAGTCGAGTGCCAGCGCGCGGTCTGGTAAAGATGTTGATTTGCCCAAGGTGTCAGTTCCAGGAATCGCGCAGCGTCACGGTCCGGTTGAATACGGGAGCCTGTTCCGACGAATCGGCCTCGTCCGCTATGAAGTAGCCCAGGCGTTCGAATTGCACGCGGGTGCCTGGTCGCGCGTCCGTGCCCGGTTCGATCCAGCCGCGCACGGTCTTGAACGAATCGGGGTTGAGCGCGTCCAGAAAATTCTTGCGTCCGCTATCGGGATGCGGGTCGGTGAACAGGCGGTCGTACAGCCGAATCTCGGCCGCGGTGGCCTGCGTGGTGCTGATCCACGTGATGGCGCCGCGAACTTTGACGGGTGCCGCGTTGGCGCCTTGTGTGCCACTCTTGGTATCGGGCAGGTACTCCGCGTAGACGGTGGTCGCGGCGCCGTTGGCATCCTGATCGAACCCGGTGCAGCGCACGATGTAGCCGTACTTGAGGCGCACGGTGTTGCCTGGGTACAGGCGAAAATATTTTTTTGGGGGAGTTGCGCGGAAGTCGTCGCGCTCGATCCACAGTTCGCGGGTAAGCGGGAATTCACGCGACCCCTGCGTGAGGTCGTGCGGGTTGCAGGGCGCCTGGCAGCGTTCGCTGCCGCTTTCGGGATAGTTGACCAGCACCAGTTTGATGGGGTCGAGCACGGCAACCCGCCGTTCCGCGACAGGATCGAGGTCGTCGCGCAGCGCCTGCTCCAACAGGCTGTAGTCGATGCGGGAGTCGGATTTGGAGACGCCTAGCCGTTCGCAGAACAGGCGAATCGACGAGGGGGTGTAGCCGCGGCGGCGCAGCCCCACGAGTGTGGGCATGCGCGGGTCGTCCCAGCCCGATACGTGGCCGTCGCGCACCAGCTGCAGCAACTTGCGCTTGCTGGTCACTACATAGCTGAGATTCAGCCGCGCGAATTCGTGCTGGCGGGGCAGTGGCCGGCGCAACTGACCGAGGTCGGCCAGCGTATTCAGTATCCAGTCGTAGAACGGACGCTGATCTTCGAATTCCAGCGTGCAGACGCTGTGGGTGATGCCTTCGAGCGCATCTTCGACAGGATGGGCCCAGGCGTACATGGGGTAAATGGGCCACTTCGTTCCGGTGCGGTGGTGCGCCACATGGCGTATTCGGTAGAGTACCGGATCGCGCATGTTGATATTGGGCGAGCCCATGTCGATGCGCGCCCGCAGCGCCATGCTGCCGTCCGGATGGCGGCCGTCGCGCATTTCCCGCAACAGGCGCAATGACTCTTCGGCGGGGCGGTCGCGCCACGGGGAGTCGGTGCCTTTCTCGGTAAGGGTGCCACGTGTGGACCGCATCTGTTCCACGCTTTGTTCGTCCACGTAGGCGTTGCCCGACCGCACCAGCGCCTCGGCGAATTCGTACAGATAGTCAAAGTAGTCACTGGCGAAATAGCAATTCGTCTCGTCGTTCCAGCGCCAGTCGAATCCCAGCCAGCGCACGGTGTCGGCAATGGAATCCACGTATTCGGCTTCTTCCCGTTCGGGGTTGGTGTCGTCGAAGCGCAGGTGGCAGGCGCCGTTGAATTCGCGGGCGAGACCGAAATTCAGATAGATGCTCTTGGCGTGCCCGATATGCAGATAACCGTTGGGTTCGGGCGGAAAGCGGGTGCGTATGGCGGCGCTGTCGGCGTGGCCCTGGTTCTGGATCGCGGCCGGGCCGGGTTTGCCCGCCCAACGCTTATCCGCGTAGCGGCCCTCGCGCAGGTCATTCTCGATGATGGTCCGCAAAAAGTTTGCGGCGGGTGGATTGACGGCATGAGTCATGAAAAAGGGGCCGGCGGCGTTTCAAATCTTGCAAAAGGAGCATTTTGCCACGTTCCGGGGTGTTTGCCCGCGCGCGAGCTTCCAACCGGCCATGGCCGCGCAACGGATTCGGCAACTCGCCTTACACTAGCGCACATCATGAGCAACACTGCCCTGTGGCTGTCCGTGTGTCAGTTTTTCATCAGCTACGGTTTCATGGCGCTGTTCATCGCCCTGGAGCTGGGTCTGGCGTGGGCACTGTTTTATTTCAAGGTGCGCGGGTTGTGGACTGACGACCCGGCGTGGACGCAAGCCTATCGTTTCTGGGTGCGCGTGTTCGCGCTGGCCTTTTTCCTGGGGCTTGCGGGCTGCATGCCGGTGCTGATTCAATTTGGCAGCCTGTGGCCCGCGCTGATGGCGAAGATCGGGGATGTGGCGGGCCCCCTGCTGGCGGCCGCCATCCTGACCACCTTCATTTTCAAATCGTGTTTTCTCGGCGCCATGCTTTTCGGGCAGCGCTACGTATCGGATCGCATCCATACGCTGATCGTGTTCATGGTTGCCGCCGGCTCTTCGATGTCGCTGTTCTGGGTACTGGCGCTGCAGTCGTGGATGCAGACCCCCGCGGGCGCAAGCTTCATCCAGGGGCAATATTATGCGGCCAGCTGGCCGCGCATCGTCTTCAACCCCTCCATGCCCTGGTATGGTGCGCAGGCACTGCTGCTGGCGGGATTGACGACTGCGTTCGTGATGCTGGGCGTCACGGCGGGGCAGACGTTTCGCCACCCGATCGTCGAGAGCGAACGCATGGTGTTCAAGACGGCGTTGATCGTGGCGTGCGTGTGCCTGGTGCTGCAGGGGTATGTCGGCGCCGGCAGCCAGGCGATGCTGGCGCGCCACCAGCCCGCGCGACTGGCGGCCGTCGACGC
>SCQX01000296.1 GCA_004298545.1 Candidimonas sp.
ATTTATGGCACGTTCGCCACCCTGCCCATTTTTCTGCTGTGGATTTATCTTTCCTGGATGGCCGTCCTGTTCGGCGCCACGATCACCGCCACACTGCCGCTGCTGCGCCTGCGCCTCTGGGATGAAAACCGCCAGGCGGGTGCCGCTTTCGTCGCCGCCATCGAAACCCTGACGTTGCTGCGCGATGCGCGTCGGGGCACCCCGCCAGGGCATAGCCCGCGGTACCTGTGCCGGCACCTGCGCATGCATCAGGACGACCTTCTGTCGGTATTGGCGGTGCTGGAGCGCCTCGGGCTGGTCGTGATGGCACAGGAACGAACCGACGAACGCTGGGTACTGGCCTGCGATCCCGAGCAGGCCGACCTGGGGCGCGTCGTCGACGCCTTGCTCATTGCCCGCGGCCAACGCGGTTTCGCCGGTCGGCCGCAACTGGCAGACGCAGTGGGCGCCGTACTGAAACAAACACACGCAATTCCCCTGGCGGACGCGCTGGGCCAGCGCCCCACACAACTGGTAACCGGCGTTATAGTGGAGCGTAACAATCCCGACAACGGGGAAATCATCGAGGAGAACTACGATGCTTAAAGTCAGCGAAATTCTTCGAGTCAAGGGCAACACCCTGTACACGGCCACGCCGGACACCCCTATCCTGCGGGCGCTTGAAACCATGAGCGAGCAAGACATCGGGTCATTGGTCATCATGAATTACGGCCAGCTCGTGGGCATGCTCACGTTCCGCGAAATCATCCGCCATCTGAACGCGAACCACGGCGACACCGGCGCCAACACGATACGCAGCATCATGGACGACGCCCCCATCAGCGTCACCCCCAACACGGGCGCCGACGAAGTCCAGCGCCTGATGCTCGAAAAGCATGCGCGCTACATCCCGGTCATGGACGGACCAACGCTGCTTGGCGTGATCTCGTTCTACGACATGGCACAGGCCATCGTTGCGGCGCAGCAGTTCGAAAACAATATGCTCAAGGCCTATATCCGCGACTGGCCCGGCGAAGAGCAGCCCAACGCGTGACCCCTCCACGAACCCCGGTCGCGTCCAGCTGACGATTCGCGTTCCCAAGCCTTCGCATGCCACGATCAGGAATTCCTGGTCGTGGTGCCGCGACCGGGGCGTGCCGCGGTTGGGATGCTCCAATTCAGCGCGCAGCGGGGTCGCGCCGCCCGGCCGGCGCCCCGGCGGCCCTTTTCCCCCTTCCCGTCAGGCCGCCTCGAGCGCCGCCAGCTTCAGCCAGGTTCGTTCCAGCACCGAGGGGTCGTTCTCGCGCAGGACGTCCGGATCGGACAAGGTGCGGCGCCAGTAGCGCGCGCCCGCCTGTCCGTTCAGCCATCCCAGCATGGGCTTGACGATAAGCCGCAAGGGGACTCCCTTGGCGGCTTCATCGGCGGCGTAGTGCGCCATCGCGTGCACCACCCGCAGTGGTTCGAGAACCGGGGCTGCCGGGTGCAGGTGGTGCGACAGCGCCGTCAACAGGGCGGGGTCATGCCAGGCGGCGCGCCCGAGCATCACACCGTCATAGGCGCCCAGCATGGCCACTGCCCGCTCGACCGTGTCGATACCCCCATTGACAACAATACGCGAATCGGGAAAATCCACCTTGAGCCGCGCCGCCCATTCGTAACGCAACGGCGGAATCCGCCGGTTTTCTTTGGGTGTGAGGCCGCGGAGCACCGCATTGCGCGCGTGCACGATGAACACGCGGCATCCCGCGCGATGCGAAGCGCCCACGAAGTCGCGCAGAAAATCGTACGAATCCTGATCATCGAGCCCGAGACGATGCTTGACCGTTACCGGAACCGACACGGCATCGCGCATTGCCTTGACACAATCGGCAACTAGGCCGGGTTCGGCCATCAGGCACGCGCCGAACGCCCCGCGCTGAACGCGCTCGGACGGGCAGCCGCAGTTCAGGTTGATCTCCGCGTACCCCCACTGTTCCCCCAGGCGGGCGCACGCCGCAAGCGCGGCGGGGTCGCTGCCGCCAAGCTGCAGCGCGACAGGCCGTTCGGCGGGGTGGAAAGCCAGGTGGCGCGCAACATCACCGTGCAACAGCGCGCCCGTGGCGATCATCTCGGTATATAGACGCGCCCGTGGCGCCAGCAGGCGATGGAAGAACCGGCAATGCCTGTCGGTGACGTCGACCATGGGTGCAACGCAAAGGCGCCAGTCATCGGCGCCGCCAGCGGAATTGGCGCAAACAGTCATGGTCAGGGAGTCAAATCGCGGGGGGAAACCAAACGAACGGTAGTGGTACCCGATGATACCGCGCGCCTGATGAACCACTTTTCGGTTGCTTCACATCAACACTCATGAATGACGACAGTGGACGACGGCGCGGGCCACGAAGCGACCACAATGCGCATCATGAAAAGAGATCGGGAATATTGTACTGTCCCTGCTAAAATCAAAAGGCCCACGCGTCGTGGGCTTTTTGATTCCCCACCCCTGTCACACCCATGGCTGTATTTACTTCCGTAAGCGATCACGATGCGCAAGAACTGCTGACTCGATACACCTTGGGCAGGCTCGTATCGCTGCGTGGCATCACGGCCGGCATCGAAAACACGAATTTCTTCCTGACGACGGACCGCGGCGAATTCGTGCTGACGCTTTTCGAAGTCCTGCGGCGCGAACAATTGCCTTTTTATATCGAGCTGATGCACCATCTCGCGCAGCGTGGCATCCCCGTGCCCGAACCGCAAACCCGCATCGACGGCAAGCGCCTGACCACGCTGCACGACAAACCCTGCGTCATCGTCACCCGCCTCTGCGGCGGATACGAACCCGCACCCAGCCCGGCCCATTGCGCGCTGGCCGGTGCAACCCTGGCGCGCGCGCACCTCGCGGGACGCGACTTCGCCGTCCACCAACCCAATCTGCGGGGGCTGGACTGGTGGCGGACCACCACGCCAAAAATCCTTCCTTTCCTGACGTCGGCACAGGCGGCGCTGGTCGAACGCACGCTCGATGAACAGACGGATTTCGCCCGCACGGACACCTACGCGGCACTGCCGTCGGGGCCGTCACACTGCGATCTGTTTCGCGACAATGTGCTGTTCACCGGAACGTTCGAGGCGCCGAGAATGGGCGGGTTCATCGATTTCTACTTCGCGGGGTGGGATAAGTGGCTCTTCGACGTTGCCGTCAGCGTCAACGACTGGTGCATCGAACCGAGCAGCGGCGCGTTTCAGCCGGGCCACCTGGATGCGTGGCTGGCCGCCTATGCGGCGATTCGCCCCTTCACCGCGGAGGAGAAAGACGCCTGGCCGGTGGTCTTGCGCGCAGCGGCGCTGCGCTTCTGGCTGTCGCGCCTGTACGACTTTTACCTGCCGCGCCAGGCGCAAACGATCAAGCCGCACGATCCGCGCCATTTCGAGCGCATACTCACGGAACGATGCCAGTCGGCCGCCGCGGCCCTTTGACCTCGGGCGATCCAGCCGTGCCAAAGGTTGCGTAAAATATGGGCATTCGAAGATTCGTACCACCATGCAAGCTGCTACCTTACCTCTGAAATCTGGCTGGCAGTGGACCTACGACGGATTCGGACTCTTTCGCCAGCAGCCGCTGGCCATGTTTTTCTGGAGTCTGGCGGTAGGGCTGCTGATCACCATCAGCTATCTGATCCCGCTACTGGGGCAGGTGGCGCTGATCGTCATTACGCCAATCCTGACATTCCTCACCTTGTGCGCGTGCCGCAACATCGCCACCGGCCGCCCCATGCTGCTGAACATGTGGCTGGCGCCGCTGCACGACACGGAAACGAGCAAACGCCTGCTGACCCTCGGGCTGGCGTACCTGGTCTGCTGTCTCGTGGGGGGGTTCGTGGCCACACTGCCATTCACCGACAGCCTGATGCAGGCGGTGAACGCCGACGGCACCATCAACGATATGTTGCTGGCAACGGTATTGCGTGGTCCGCTTGTTGTTTTCGGCCTGCTGTACCTGCTGATTTCGGCCCTGTTCTGGCACGCTCCGGCACTGATCGGCTGGCACCGCGTCAAGTTCACCCAGGCGCTGTTCTTTTCCATGGTGGCCTGCTGGCGCAACAAATGGCCGTTCCTGTTGTACGGCGTCAGTTGGGGCATCATATTCCTGGCCCTTCAGGCCATCGGCGCCTTCATGGTGAATTCGGGCCTGACGCCCGACGCGGCACAACTGGTGCTCACGCCCGTCAACATCATCGTGGCGGCCGTTCTGTACTGCAGCTTCTACCCGTTGTACGTCAGTGTGTTCGGCGCCGACCAGGCGGTGCGCTGAGCGGCCTGAAATGAAACGACGGGCGGGCAC
>SCQX01000028.1 GCA_004298545.1 Candidimonas sp.
CCAAGATTCCCCTGGTGCAGATGAAGACCTTGTGCTGCGTGGCCTCGTATGCGCTCGAGGGGGCGGTTCGCCGCGAGATTGATGCAGCTGGAGGCCTGCTGCAGCAGGTGCAGCATGGCGAGCAGGTCGTGTTTGTGTTCACGCTGGCCGAAGATGCTGCAGCCGCGCTGGTCGCGCAACTGGGCGATATCGGCCGCGGCCAGGTCGTCTGGATCGAGAATGCAATCTCGTAGAAATCGTCTGGAATCCCCACATGCTGCCGCCGGACGACTGATCCAAGTTTCTACCGCATGTACGCCGATGCCTGCTGGGCTATCCACAGGTCATGGGCGTCCTGCATGGGCTACCTGCACATCCAGCACATGCCCCGAATTTTCGGCCTGCCATAGATCATAATCCGCCTGCATCTGCAGCCACATGATGGCGGTGGGTGCAGGGATCCACTTGGACAGGCGAAGGGCGAGTTCGGGCGTCACCCCCGACCGGCCATTGATAAAACGAGAAAACTGCACACGGGAAACGCCCAGCTGCGCAGCAGCCTGTGTAACTGTCAAAGCCAGTTCCGGCAGCACGTCTTCTTTCAGGATGCTGCCCGGATGCGGTGGATTGTGCATCTGCATGGCTATACCCCTAACGATAGTCCTGATAGTCGACCAGAACCGCGTCCTGGCCCTCGAAAGTGAAGGTCAAGCGCCAATTGCCATTAACCCAGACAGACCAATGCCCCTGCAGCTCAAGACCTTTTAGTGGATGCAAGCGCCAACCGGGAACATCCATGTCTTCTGGCCGCACAGCGCGATTGAGCGCCATCAGCTGACGTTGCAAACGAGACGCATGCGCAGCCTGAACCTTGGCCTTCGAACCGGTTTCAAAAAACAGTTGAATGCCCTTGTGGCGAAAGCTCCTGATCATTGGTCAATTGTATCTTGTATAGATACACGAATCAATGTGAAGGCGTCAACGATGTGACCACCTCCCACGATATGGACAGGCCTACTGTAGAGAATCCGGCATGTCGTGCACCTCAGCAAGCTGACGTGCGAACACGGCTGGCGTCTCGCTCCAGCGCTCGCATACCCCCTCGTCACTCTCGCTGAAGGTGTGCTTGAGGTACAGCAACGAAATCATGAGCTGCATCGGTAGCCGTGGACGCCCTGCGTTTGAAGGCGCGGCACCGACTGCTGCCGTCGCCGGGCCGAACAGATCAATATCGGTGACCTGTTTACCGCTGCGCACCTTACGCGCGAATCGGTGCGCGACAGCCGCCTCCAATTCTTGCTACGGAATATGCGTTGCCAATATCGCCAGGGGCTTCCCGAGATCAATCGTCTGATCCAGACGACTGCGGAAAAAGTCTTCGGTTTGGTTCATGGGGGAAATCTGCAATCTCCCAGAAAACCGCACCCACAAGGCGAATATCGAGAGATCCAATGGCCAGGGAGGTCGCTATCCTACTATGGAATCAATGGGTTATGTATAAATTATAGAAAACTACTTCAGCAGTTCTGGGGAAATCTTCAGCGGTATTTACAGAATCGTCGGGTTCGTGCCCGCGCTCGGGCTACGCCCTCGCTTCGGCACGACCCCGACGCTTAGTCTCATCCTGATTGACACTGAGTCTCGCCTTGTTTGTCGCGCCGCAGCTGTTTAAGGGATGCTCGAGCCATAGACCATAAAGCTCTATCATATTAGCCTGGAGCAAGCTGTTTCAAATTGAGTGGCGTGATAGTGTTGTCGACGCGGTCATTAAATGTCGACAGGATTCAAAAGGATTCTCAATTTTTGAGGAGCCTTCCAATGCAATTTATCTTCCTTCGAGGTCTTGTGATATATGAAGATATATAACTACGATAGTAGCGATTATTATTACCTAGGTTCTGAAGAAGTACCTGATAGAAGTGGTGTACCCTATGCTGCTACAGATGTAGGCCCTCCTGAGAGGGGGGAGTGGCCAGATGGAAAGGTTCCTGTCTTTAATAAACTCAATAGGCGATGGGTATTCAAAGAAAATGATTTTTGGGAAGTTGAGGTTAAGGAATTGTGTTTCTATTCTGGAAGAGATTCGGTTGAGCCAGTTTATATTGTAGGCAATCGCAGGAACCCGGCATACCACATTGATTTAATGCATTTTGTCAATAAACTTCCGGGCGTTAATGTTCCAAGAATAGGACGCCTTCCTGGTTTTATCTCCCTCAACCAACGGATAGATTATATTGATGCGTGCATTGAGCAAATAGAGGCCAATTTTTTGACCTTCCGCGAGGGTGGAGTAATGAAGACTGTTGGCCACGGAGCCAACCATCATCACTTCCTTGTAGAAAGCCTAGTCGGGGCAATCAGAAGATTTCTTGATGATCTAGTTGTGGTGGCTTTTTTAGTTGAATTTAAGGATTATGAACCTTGGAAAGCGGATTTTGTAGTTGAAGGTTTTTCAGATCTCCTTGATGCAGATAAATTCAAAGCCAAGTTTAGAAAATCTTTCCATCATGTGGTTGAAGATGACGATGAGTTAAGTGTGAGCCTCGATCAATTCGTAGGCAAAGTTCTAGGAAAGAATCGAGAATTTCTGACGGCAATTCGACAATTAAGTAATTCATATAAACACTCGGTGACTTCGAATATAGGCAGAAATTTGTTTGGGGTAGACTATCCAACCGTAGTTGTGGTCGGTGTCCTTAAACCCGATCGTAATTTCCGACACCTTACTTATCATAATCACAGCCTTCGGCAAATTATCTTTGGTGTAAGAGATTATTTGGAAGACTTGGCATCGCGCATTTCGCAGGTGGATTCAGCAACAGAGGTTGAGAGACTTGATAGTTGTGCCAACCATCGCCTTCATAAATATAAATGGATGTTAAATAGCCCCTACGGGGTATAGGAGGAGGTGTTTTTCATAACTTGAGCCATGGTACAGGGAAATTGACTCCACCCAGTTCTCAGCCTCATCCTTTCGGACGTGCCATATGCGCATGAGGCCGGGTGCTCGTTGCCGATCACGCCACCCATTCCACGCCAGCACGGTGTTCGAGGGGCATCAGGCCGGCTCGACCATGCCGTCGAGCACGTTACCTGGCAGCTGGAAGGGGTGTGTCGCGGCAGATTACGCCAGTGACGCTGATCCGGGCCATCACGCATACGGATCAGGCCGCTGCCAAGCGTGCGTTCGATGCCATGATGACGATAGGCAAGATCGACATCGCCGCCATCGAGGCGGCGTTCAACGGCCGAAGAGCACCGCGGTTCGTGCTGGCCAGCACCGGTGTGGCGTAGATCACGATTTGATGTTGGCGGTCTCCTCCGGCACCTGCGCGCCACGTGCACCCATTCAGGATGCGTACTGAGTCATGGCTCGTGTCGTAAATCAGAATATAGTCGTCGTGTATCACTGGCTCGCGTACGCCAGGCACGCGGCCTTGTCGCCCAAGGTTCGGGTCATTGACGAAGACCGATCTTGTGACCACCGCACATTCTCCCGCAGCCACGTATCGTATTCGGCCACTTCCCACTGGCCTTTCACATAGCTTCGCATGAAGTCCCTGAGCAACTGGGCACCCGTGCGACCATGTGCCTTTGCGGCGTTGGCGAACTCACGCTTCATGTTCTCGTCGACTCGAAACGTAAGGGTAGCTTCGTTCATCTCATCGCTCCGACGTGTTACGCCGTAACGACGTCGTAGCACGCGTGGGTTGTATGGTGCGGGGTCGATTCCCGCCGGCCGCGCAATGAACTCGAACGAACTGTTCCGCGGTGTCTTCCGTAGTCAGCGCGTTGAACGGGATCTGGAAATCGTCGATGATCCCAGGGTTGAGTGGCCCCCTTGGCATCGGCCGGTCCGCGTGCGCGCACGGACAGTGCTGATGGATCGTGAAAAAAGCTGCGGCGCGCGGTTTCTCCACTCGCGACGGATATCGGGGAGGTATTTATGACACCCCAACCCCCCAAGGGTGTGATAATTTCATCGCCTAGACAAATCATTACACCTTTCTAGAGTTCCCCATGGTCGATGACCTCAAGAAGACGCTGTGGGCCGCGGCCGACAAGCTGCGCGCCAACATGGACGCCGCCGAGTACAAGCACCTGGTGCTGGGGCTAATCTTCTTGAAGTACGTCTCCGATACTTTCGCAGGCCGCCGGGCGGAACTGCGCGTGCGCTTCGCCGACGAAAGCGACGACTATTTCCTTCCGGACGCTAGCGAAAACGGCTTGATGGCTGAGCTGGAAGACCGTGACTACTACACGGAGGCCAACATTTTCTGGGTACCCGAGACCGCCCGCTGGGGTGCACTACGCGCCGCCGCCAAGCAGCCGGACATTGGCCGGCGCATCGATGACGCGCTCACCGCCATCGAGGCCGAAAACCCAAGGCTCAAGGGCATTCTGGACAAACGCTATGGCCGCGCACAGTTGCCGGACGGCAAGCTGGGCGAGTTGGTGGACCTGATTTCGGCGATTGGTTTCGGGGACGACGCGAGCGCCGCCCGGGACATCTTGGGCCAGGTCTACGAATATTTCCTGGGGCAATTCGCCAGCGCCGAAGGCAAGAAGGGTGGCCAGTTCTATACTCCCGCCAGCATTGTCAAGACACTGGTCGCGGTGCTTGCTCCGCACAAGGGGCAAGTTTACGATCCTTGCTGCGGGTCGGGCGGCATGTTTGTGCAGTCGGAAAAATTTATTGCTTCGCACGGTGGCCGCGTAGGGGATGTCTCTATCTACGGGCAGGAGTCGAACCCCACCACTTGGCGGTTGGCCGCCATGAACCTGGCGATCCGTGGCATCGACTTCAACCTGGGAAAGGAACCGGCCGATAGTTTCACCCGCGACCAGCACCCTGATTTGCGGGCCGACTTCATCCTCGCCAATCCCCCGTTCAACATCAGCGATTGGTGGCACAGCAGCCTGGAAGGCGATCCGCGCTGGGAATATGGCGATCCACCCCGGGGTAACGCCAACTATGCCTGGCTGCAGCACATGCTGCACCATCTGAAACCCACTGGGCGGGCAGGGATTGTGCTGGCGAACGGCTCCATGAGTTCCAGCCAGAACAACGAAGGCATGATCCGTGCCGCCATGGTCGATGCCGATGTGGTGGAAGTGATGGTGGCGCTCCCCGGGCAGCTATTCTTCAACACCCAGATTCCCGCCTGCCTGTGGTTCCTGGCGCGGCAGAAGCGGCGCAAGAGCGAAGTGTTGTTCATCGACGCCCGCAAGATAGGCAAGATGATTTCCCGCGTGCAGCGTGAGTTGGAGGACGAGGACATCGCCCGTATCGCGGAGACCGTCGCCGCCTGGCGCGGTGAAGTGCATGAGGGCGCCACGATCACGGAATACGCCGACGTACCAGGCTTCTGCCGCAGCGTGCCGCTCGCGGAAATCGCCGAGCATGAGCACGTACTCACCCCGGGGCGCTATGTGGGCGCTGAGGAGGTCGAGGACGACGATGAGGTCTTCGCGGAGAAGATGGAGCGGCTGACTACAAAGCTGGGCGAGCAGATGGCCGAGGGGGCGAAGCTAGATGAGCTGATCCGGGAGAAGCTGGGGGTGCTGGGGTATGAGTTCTGAACTTCCCGATTTACCCGATGGTTGGCAGTATTTGCCTCTAAATACTTGTTCTGAAGCCGCGTCGATATCGTACGGTATTGTTCAACCCGGCAGGCATGTTGGTGGCGGTGTCCCCATTATTCGCGTGAATAACTTTCGGGGCACACATTTGGATTTCACTGAACTAATGCGCGTGGATTCAGGAATTGAAGCAAAGTATAGCCGCACACGATTAAAAGGCGGAGAAGTCCTGTTGTCTATAGTCGGCTCCATTGGGCAGGTTGCTATCGCTCCAGAAGAGATTATTGGCTTTAATGTTGCGAGAGCTGTCGCGGTAATTTCACCATTGCCACATATTGGGCCAGAGTGGGTGGCACTGTGCCTTCGCTCGCCCCTCTCACAATATTTACTGGGCAGTCGTGCAAATACAACTGTTCAAACAACTATTAATCTTAAAGACTTACGGACGCTGCCTATCCCAATTCCCCCTCAGAGAGAGCGACGAGCCATCACTTCTATCATCGCCTCGTTGGATGACCGCATCGCCCTCCTACGCGAAACCAACAAAACCCTTGAATCCATCGCCCAAGCCATCTTCAAGTCTTGGTTCGTGGACTTTGACCCTGTGCGCGCGAAGATGGAAGGCCGGCAGCCCGAAGGCATGAATGAGGAAACTGCTGCGCTGTTTCCGGATTCGTTCGGGGAAGCGGAGTTGGGGCTAGTGCCGCACGGATGGAGGATAGGATGCCTGGCCAATATTGCGAAGGTACACAAAGCGCAGTTACGTCCGGATGACATACCTGCTGGAACCAACTATGTGGGGCTGGAGCACATCCCGCGAAAGAGCATCAGCTTTGATTCTTGGGGCTGTGCTGATGAGGTTCAGAGCGCAAAGGCGACTTTCAGCCGTGGCGATATCCTTTTCGGAAAGCTGCGACCCTATTTCCACAAAGTGGTCATTGCACCGATCGACGGGGTCTGCTCGACCGACATTCTGGTCTATCGGCCCGTGACCGACTACCACTTCGGCTTTGCCGCATTGCATTTATCAAGTGACACGCTCATTGACTACGCCAGCAGACTGTCGAATGGCGCGAGAATGCCTAGGGTAGGATGGAAAGACCTTGCAGCTTATCCTATCGTCGTCCCGTCGGCGCCATGCGCCAGGGCCTTCAATGATATTTTCCAGGTGATTTCAGATCGGATGATGGTGAACGTGCATCGAATGCGGCATCTTGCCTCCCTCCGCGACACCCTCCTTCCCCGCCTCATCTCCGGTCGACTGCGCCTGCCGGAGGCAACCGTGGTGCCCCAAGAAGCCTGCCCGTGACCAAGCCTGGAGCCATGGCACGGCCAGTAAGCCTCATTAGTAATGCTTTACGTTACTAGCGTCACGCGTTACTATCATGATACGATCCTTCGCGTGTTCCCATACTCGGGCTTTGTTCGAAGGGCAACGGGTATCCCGGTTCGTCAACATCGAAACCGTCGCCATGCGCAAGCTGGCCATGCTGGCGCGTGCGGCAAGCCTGCAAGACTTGCGTATACCGCCGAACAATCGCCTGGAGCAGCTCAAGGGTCACCGAAAAGGACAGTACAGTATCCGGATCAATGATCAGTGGCGCATCTGTTTCCGATGGTCGGAGCGAGGCGCGGAGCAGGTCGAAATCGTGGACTATCACTAGGAATGCATCATGCGCGCCGTTCCGTACCCAAGCCCGGGAGAGATTCTGCTAGAAGAGTTTCTGAAACCCATGGGCATTACGCAATATCGGCTGGCAAAGGAAATCGGCGTCCCGCAACGCCGCATTGGCGAGATCGTGGCGGGCAAGCGGGCGGTTACGGTCGATACTGCCCTGCGTCTGTCGCGCTATTTCGGGACGTCGGATGAATTCTGGTCGGGCTTGCAGCTGGATTATGATCAAGCGCGGGCAAAGGACAAGCTGGCCGATATCCTGGCGGGGATCAACCCGGTGGAATACGAGCATATCTGAAGAAAGCCAGGCGAATCGACTACGCGCATGACTGAAGACCAACTCGAACAAGAAGCGCTGGAGTGGCTCGCAGAAATCGGCTACACGTACTGCTACGGACCGGACATCGCCTTTGATGGTGCCGACCCTCAACGCGCGGACTACCGCCAGGTGGTTCTGCTCGGGCGCCTGCGGGCAGCGGTCGATCGCCTGAATCCAGGCATCCCCGCCGCTGCACGACAGGATGCCATTCATCAGGTCGTGAACCTCGGCATCCCCGCGCAGTTGTCCGCCAACCGGGCATTCCACAAGCTGCTGGTGTACGGCGTACCGGTCGAATACCAGAAGGATGGGGAGACGCGTGGCGACCGGGTGTGGCTCGTGGATTGGCACCAACCCCAGAACAACGAATTCTGGGCAGTGAACCAGTTCACCATCAAAGGGCCGCACCACACGCGCCGCCCGGATGTGATCCTGTTCGTGAACGGCCTGCCGCTGGTGCTGGTGGAATTGAAGAACCCGTCGGATGAAGCCGCCGACCTGTGGCGCGCTTACGACCAGATCCAGACCTACAAGGAGCAGATCCCCGACGTCTTCGAATACAACGAGATCCTGGTGATCTCGGACGGCACCGAGGCGCGTATGGGATCGCTGTCGGCACATGCCGAACGCTTCATGCAGTGGCGCACCATCGACGGCGTCACGCTCGACCCACTGGGGCCGTTCTCGGAACTGGAAACGCTGGTGCGCGGGCTCTTTACCCCGCAATACCTGCTCGATTATCTACGCTTCTTCGTGCTCTTCGAAGACGATGGCACCTTGGTGAAGAAGATCGCCGGCTACCACCAGTTCCATGCCGTGCGCTTCGCGATCACGCGCGTGGTGCAGGCCGCGCAGCCCGGTGCCGCCGACAGCCTGCGTGGCAAGGGCGGCGTGGTGTGGCACACGCAAGGCAGCGGCAAGAGCATCACCATGACCTGTTTTGCCGCGCGCGTGATGCAAGAGCCCGCGCTGCAGAACCCGACCATTGTGGTCATCACCGACCGCAACGACCTGGATGGCCAGCTCTTTGGCGTCTTCAGCCTTGCGCAAGACCTGCTGCGCGAGCAGCCGGTACAGGCGCATTCCCGCCAGGAGCTACGCACGCTGCTCGCCAATCGCCCCTCAGGCGGCATCGTCTTTGCCACCATCCAGAAGTTCATGCCGGGCGAAGACGAAGACCACTACCCCATGCTTTCGGATCGCCGCAACATCGTCGTGATCGCCGACGAGGCGCACCGTACGCAGTACGGCTTCGAAGCCAAGATCAAGCTGACTGAATACGACAAGTCGGTCATGACCACCGTACACCACCTCACGCACGACGGTCAGGCAAATGTGGCCAAACCCCTGGCCTTCGCGCCACCGGGGCCCGCGATCCAGTACCAGATCGGCTATGCCCAACACCTGCGCGACGCCCTGCCCCACGCTACCTTCGTCGCCTTCACCGGTACGCCCGTCTCGGGCGCCGATCACGACACGCGCGCGGTCTTCGGCGACTACATCCATGTCTACGACATGCAACAGGCGAAGGAGGACGGCGCGACAGTCGCCATCTACTATGAGTCGCGCCTGGCGAAATTGAAGCTGAAAGACGCAGACCTGACCGCACTGGACAATGAAATCGAGGAACTCACCGAGGCCGAGGAGGAAAGTGACGCCGCACGCCTGAAAAGCCGCTGGGCGGCACTGGAGAAAATCGTCGGTGCCGGCCCGCGGATCGCGAGTGTCGCGGCCGACATCGTCACCCACTTCGAGGCGCGTAATCAGGCCCAGGAGGGCAAGGCCATGGTGGTCGCCATGAGCCGCGAGATCTGCGTGCACCTATACGACGAGATCGTGCGCCTGCGCCCCGCCTGGCATGACCCTGATCCCGAGAAGGGCGCCGTGAAGATCGTGATGACGGGTTCGATCAGTGAGCGCGCACTGCTGCGCCCGCACATTTACAGCGGCCAGGTGAAAAAACGCCTGGAGAAGCGCTTCAAGGATCCGGCCGATCCCTTGAAGATGGTGATCGTGCGCGATATGTGGCTCACAGGCTTCGATGCGCCCTGCGCGCACACGATGTATGTGGACAAGCCCATGCGCGGCCACAACCTGATGCAGGCGATCGCACGCGTGAACCGCGTTTTTCGCGACAAGCAGGGTGGCCTGGTGGTGGATTACATCGGCATCGGCAACGAACTGAAAGCCGCCATGCGCGAATACACGGCAAGCAAGGGCCGGGGCAAGCCCACGGTGGACGCCCGCGAGGCCTTGGCCGTGCTGCTGGAAAAGCTCGACGTGCTGCGCACCCTGCTGCACGGCTTCGACTACTCGGGTTTTCGCACGAGTGGACACCGGCTGCTCGCGGGTGCCGCCAACCATATCCTCGGTCTGCCCCCCGCCCCGGGTGCCAAAGATCAGAAACGGGACGGCAAGCGGCGCTTCGCCGATGCCGCCACGGCGATGAGCAAAGCCTTCTCGCTGTGCTGCACGCTGGACGAGGCGCGTGCCTTGCGCGACGAGATCGCCTTCCTGCAGGCGGTGAAGATCATCCTCACCAAGCGGGACACCAGCGCGAAAAAGCAATCCGACGAGGCGCGCGAGACGGCGATGCGCCAGATCATCGATCAGGCCGTGGTCAGCGAGCGTGTGGTGGACATCTTCGATGCGGTGGGGTTGGACAAGCCCGATATCGGCCTGCTGGACGAGGAGTTCCTCTGGCAAGTGCAGAAGCTGCCCGAGAAGAACCTGGCCGTGGAGCTGCTGGAGCGCCTGCTCGCAGGCGAGATCAAGGGCCGGTTCGCCGGCAACGTGGTGCAGGAACGCAAGTTTTCCGAGATGCTGGGGAACGTCATCAACCGCTACCAGAACCGCAGCATCGAGACCGCGCAGGTGATGGAAGAGCTCGTCGAGATGGCGAAGAGGTTCAAGGCGGCCGCGAGTCGCGGCGAAGAACTTGGCCTGAACGAAGACGAAATCCGCTTCTACGATGCCCTGGCGAACAACGAATCCGCCGTGCGCGAGCTCACCGACGAGACACTGAAGAAAATCGCCCACGAGCTCACCGACAACCTGCGCAAGAACCTGACAGTGGACTGGTCGCAACGTGAAAGCGTACGCGCCCGCCTGCGGCTCATGGTGAAACGCATTTTGCGTAAATACAAATACCCGCCCGACATGGCAGAATCGGCCATCGAACTGGTGCTGGAGCAGGCCAAGGCGCTGGGCGAGGCGTGGGCGATGTGAATGGGAAGCCTTTTAAGCGCCACGACGCGAAAGCGCTTCTCTCCAACGTCGAACCGCAATTCCTGACCAATAGGGCTGCGGTTGACTGCGGTCGGATCCGGCCAAGTGGTTGACTCAGAAAGCCGCCAGCGAGGAATTCAGCACATCGGTCACCAGCATGTGGCCCGGCTTGTGGGTGATTGCCAGCGGCAGCTTCGCGGACCGCAGCGCCTCCTGCGGCGTGACCCCACAGGCCCAGAATACGGGCAGCTCATCGGCGTGGACTGTCACAGCGTCGCCATAGTCGGGCGCCTGCAGATCGGCGATTCCCAGCAGCGCGGGGTCGCCCAGGTGAATGGGCGCGCCATGCACCGCCGGAAACCGGCTGGTGATCTGGATGGAACGGATCGCATCGCGGCTGACCATGGGGCGCATGCTGACGACCAGATCGCCGCCGAACGGCCCCGCGCGCCCGTTCGGGACGTTGGTGCGGTACATCGACACGTTGCGCCCTTCCTGAATATGGCGCAACGGCACGCCGGCCTGCGTCAGCATCTGCTCGAACGAGAACGAACAGCCGATTGCGAACACGACGAAATCGGGCTGCCAGATATCCCGTAGATCGACGCGTTCCTCGGCCCGCTCGCCATCGCGATAAACGTAGTAGCCCGGCAGGTCGGTGCGGATGTCGATATCTTCGCCCAGCATGGGCATTTGCCACTGCCCTGGTTCCCCTACGCCCAACAACGGACACGGCTTGGGATTGAGTTGGCAGAAGCGCATGAAGTCGGCGGCCTGCGCCTGCGGCAGAATGGCCAGATTGGCCTGGGCATAGTCACCGCAAACGCCAGCGGTGGGTTTGCGGAACCCCCCTTGACGCACCTGATGCCTGAATGCTTGAGGAGTCATTTCGTGTGAACTCGCAATGAGGGGCGACCCACCGGCCCGACGAAAAATGCCGATGGGTCAATGATAGTCCTCCCCGCATCCTTTGCGGCTATTTCGTTTCGATCGCATTCCCGCGCACCGCATTCCCGCGCGTCGCGGCTTTCACCACACCAGCAGTACCGCCTACCTTCCCCACGCCAGGGGCGTCATCTCATCGTCTTGCCATCGTCAACTCCGCTTCGGCGCACAGTACACTGAGAACAGATAATCACCAGCCCGACATTCCGCATTGACACACCCCTACCCACCTCCGCGAACCGACGCCGCCCGCCCATTTCCACGCCACCCGGCACGGACACGGCACTTTGGCGTCGCGCTCGCCCTTGCCTCGATGCGCGCACTCGTGTGGCCCGCGCTTGCCCTTGCCCTGGCGTGCGCATTCGCGCCGCCCGCGCCTGCCGCGCCCTCTCCGGCCGCCCAGGGCACGCGCGGCATGGTAGTCACGGCGCAGCATCTGGCGTCGCAAGTGGGGCTACGCATCCTCAAGCAAGGCGGCAACGCGGTCGACGCGGCGGTTGCAACCGGCTACGCCCTGGCGGTCGTCGACCCCTGCTGCGGCAATATCGGCGGCGGCGGGTTCATGACGCTGCACCTGGCCGATGGCCGCGATGCGTTCATCAACTTCCGCGAACGCGCGCCCCTGCGGGCAACACGCGACATGTACCTGGACGACAAGGGCAATGTCATTCCCGGCCGAAGCACTCAGGGCTATCTGGCGGTGGGCGTCCCCGGCACGGTAATGGGGCTGGAGACGGCGCTGAAGCAATACGGCACCATGACGCGCGCGCAGGTGATGGCGCCGGCAATCCGGCTGGCGAAAGACGGATTCATCCTCGAACGCGGCGACATCGACATACTCACCGGCAAACGCCAGCACGGGAATCTCGATGCTCTGACCGGGCCGTCCCAGCGATTTGCCCAGGAACCGAACGTCGCGGCCATTTTTTTGAATCACGGCCGGCCGTACCGGGTGGGTGAGCGCCTGGTGCAGAAGAACCTCGCACACACGCTGCGCCTGATCGAAAAGCACGGCGCCGCCGCGTTTTACGATGGCCCCATCGCCGATGCGATCGTGCGCGCCAGCCAAGCGCGCGGCGGCATCCTTGGCAAGGCGGACTTCACCAACTACCGCGCCAGCGAAACCGCGCCAGTCGCGTGCAACTACCACGGCTACCACATCGTCTCGGCCCCGCTGCCCAGCTCTGGCGGCATCACCCTGTGCGAGATCTTGCACGTCATCGCGCCCTACCCGCTGGCGGCCATGGGATTCCACTCCGCCGCCGCCACGCACGTCATGGTGGAAGCCATGCGCCACGCCTACGCCGACCGCAATACCTTGCTGGGCGATCCGCATTTCGTCGCCGTGCCGGTCGGGCGGCTGCTCTCGGCCGCCCACGCGGCAAAAATCCGCGCAGCCATCCGCCCCAACGCGGCAACCCCGTCGACCCGGATCGCACCAGGTGCCGCGCTGCGCGAAGGCACCGACACCACCCACTACTCCATCGTCGACGACAAGGGCAACGCGGTTTCCGTCACCTATACCATCAACCGCTATTTCGGGGCGGGGGTGATCGCCGGCGACACCGGTTTCTTCCTCAATGATGAAATGGATGATTTCACCTCGAAGGCTGGCGCGCCCAACCTCTACGGCCTGGTCCAGGGGGAAAACAACGCCATCGCGCCAGGCAAGCAGCCGCTCAGCTCCATGACGCCGACGATCGTCACGCGTGACGGCAAACTGTTCATGGTGCTGGGCAGCCCCGGCGGTTCACGCATCATCACGATCACGCTGGAGACGCTGCTCAACGTCGTCGATCACGGCATGTCCCTGCAGGAAGCGGTCGCCGCGCCGCGCTTTCATCATCAGTGGCTGCCGGACGTCATCCAGTACGAACCCGACGCCTTCTCGCGCGAGGCCATGGCCAGTTTGAAGGCCATGGGCTATCACTTCAAGGCGTATGGCCCCTGGGGTGCCGTCGAAGCCATCCAGGTCGATCCGGCCAACGGCACGCTGACCGGCGTTGCCGACCCGCGGCAGCCAGCGGGGGCGGCAGCGGGATACTGAGGCGGCCAGTGCGTTGTCCTCGATGCATGCCCGGATGCCTTGTTCCCGACGCGCGCCCC
>SCQX01000297.1 GCA_004298545.1 Candidimonas sp.
TAGCCGTAGTGCCGCCTCAGTGTGTTGCGCAGCTTGGCCAGCAGCGCGTCGTTGACGGCCTGCGACAAATCGCCGGCGCGCAGGTTCAACGCGTCGGTCTTGCCTCCGGCACCGCCGCAGATCACTAGGGCCAGACCGCGAGCCGCCGCCTCGATCACCATGGCGACCTTCGCCACCACCTGATCGGTACAGTCGATCAGTAGCGTCAAGTCGCTGGGCAAAATTTCATGCACATTGTCCGCGGTCACGAAATCATCGACCGGATTCACACGACAGACGGGGTTGATGCCGCCGATGCGGCGCGCCATGATCTCCACCTTGGCGGCCCCCAGCGTGTCGGTCAGAGCGTGCAACTGGCGATTGACGTTGGATTCGCCCACCTGGTCGAAGTCGATCAGCGTCAGCGCACCGACGCCCGATCGCGCCAAGGCCTCGACGCACCACGAGCCAACCCCGCCGATTCCCGCAACCGCGACGTGCGCGCCGCCAAGCCGTTCCACACTGCCGGGCCCATAGAGCCGATCGACCCCGCCGAAGCGGCGCCGCGTGTCGGCCGGACAGATATCGGACATATGCTGAATTCCCCACCCCATTCGAAACGGCCCCGCGCGCCATCGACCCCCCAAACGACCATCCGGCGACCACCCGTAACCGGGTGGCAAACGACGCCTCGCTCATCGTGCTATGGTACCTCCAGCCATCCTGCATCCGCGACCACCGGGGCACCGGGCGCGCGCCGGATGAATTTTCACACGCCGCGCCGCCTTCGGGCCCGCAAATCATTCGCCGTGACCCACTCCGAGCATCCCCGCTTCAATCCGCCGGACGCATCCAGTTTTCGCCTGCTGTCCGATGCGGAACGCCAGGCATCAATGAACCGTACGCTGGGTCAATGGAACACCGGGGACGACCTCTGGGTGTTCGGCTATGGCTCACTGGTCTGGCGTCCGGAGTTCGAATTCAGCGAGCAGCGGCTGGCGCTGCTGCACGGCTACCATCGCGCGCTGTGCCTGTGGTCGCGCGTGAACCGCGGCACACCCGAGCGTCCGGGTCTGGTGTTCGGCCTGGATGCCGGGGGATCGTGCCGCGGCATGGCTTTTCGCATTCGCACCACGGACGTCCGGCATACGATGGAGGCGCTCTGGCGGCGCGAGATGCCCACCGGAGCCTATATTCCAAAATGGCTGCCGTGCCGCACGCGCCAGGGCCGAATCCAGACGCTCACCTTCGTGATGAATCGCGACACCGACGCCTACGTGCGCGGCCTGTCGCGCGCCCAGGTCGTGGACATCGTCCGACGCGCGCGCGGCCGCTACGGGCCCTGCATCGAGTACGTCCTGGAAACCGCGCACGCGCTCAGCCTGACAGGGATCGTCGACAAGCAGCTCGAACTCATCGCACGGGAACTGCGCGGCGACGAGGAATAGTATCATTGCTAATTTGGGCAACTGTTTCTACACACCGCACCGTCCATGTCCGTCGCCGATATTCGCACCAACTACCACAAAGGGGTTCTGCTGGAAGAATCCTCGGCGGCAACGCCGCTGGAACAATTCACGCACTGGTTCAACGACGCCATGAAAGCGAACGTCGTCGAGCCAACCGCAATGACACTGGCCAGCGCCGACTCACATGGGCGGCCATCGGCGCGCATCGTTCTGCTGAAAGGGTTCGATGAACGCGGCTTCGTCTTCTTCACCAACTACGAATCGCGCAAGGGGGAAGAACTCAGCGCAAACCCGCGCGCCAGCCTGCTCTTCTTCTGGGCGGCACTGGAACGCCAGGTGCGCATCGAAGGCGAGGTCGCGAAAGTTGCCGATGACGAATCCGATGCCTACTACGACAGCCGGCCGCTGGGTTCGCGCATCGGCGCGTGGGCCTCGCCGCAAAGCCGCCCCATCACGCACGACGCGTTGCAGGCGCGCACCCGGCAATTCACCGAATCGCTCGGCGAGCATCCGGCGCGCCCGCCATTCTGGGGCGGGTTCCGCATCGCTCCCGATTACGTGGAATTCTGGCAGGGTCGGCCATCGCGCCTGCATGACCGGCTCGTCTATCGCCGTGCCGCCGAAGGCGGGTGGGCACGCGGACGCCTGGCTCCGTGAACGGCGGCGCGGCACATTCATGACGGCCCACCCCGCCGATTTCGATTCGGCCTATTTCCGTTCCGCACTGGGGCGCTTCGCCACGGGCGTCACCGTCGTCACCTGCGAAGCGCCGCTGGACGGCCATCCCGTGGGCCTCACCATCAGCTCATTCAATTCCGTTTCGCTCGACCCGCCGCTCGTACTCTGGACACTCACCAAGTCGGCGACGTCGCTGCCGCACTTTCAACGGGTGGCGCGCTACGTCGTGCACGTCCTGTCGGCGTCGCAGCTTCACCTGGCGCGGCGCTTCGCGCGCGGTAGCCAGACCACGCGGTTCCACGGCATCGCGCTGGCCCGCGCGCCCGACGGCACGCTCATGCTCGACGACCCCGACTGCGCGGCGTGGTTCGAATGCTTCAACACCGCCCAGCACGACGCGGGCGACCACATCATTTTCATCGGCCAGGTCGAACACTGCCGCCGCCAGTTCAGCCAGCCGCTCGTCTACCACGCGGGCGACTTCGATCTGACGCCATCGACCGAACCCGTTTCCAACTCCTGACGAGAACGATGACTGCGCGAAACCTCATGAACCGCGGCGGCGCGCGCCACACACCGCCAATCGGCGAACTCCCCCCATGACGACCGACATCGACTGCGTAGTATTGGGCGCAGGCGTCGTCGGCCTGGCAACGGCGCGCGAACTCGCGCAACGCGGCCGTGAAGTGCTGGTGGTCGACGCCGGGGACGGCATAGGCACCGGCGTCAGCTCGCGCAGTTCGGAAGTGATCCATGCCGGCATCTACTATCCGCCGGGCAGCCTCAAAGCGCGCTTGTGTGTCGAAGGCCGACGGCGCCTGTACGACTATTGCGCCGCGCACGGCGTTCCCTATCGCCGCACCGGCAAATTGATCGTCGCCGCCACGCCCACGCAGGCGGCGCAGCTGGACCCAATCGCCGCGCGGGCTCACGCCAATGGCGTGAGCGACCTCTACAAGACCGACCGCGCCGGCGCGCGCCGTTTCGAACCCGAACTGGAATGCAGCGCCGCCCTGGTGTCGCCATCCACCGGCATCATCGACAGCCACGCGCTGATGCTGGCGCTGCGCGGCGATGCGGAACACCTCGGCGCACAGTGCGTATTCCGCACCCGATTCGATGGCGGCCGCGTCCTGCCATCGGGCGAATTCGCGCTGCGCTTCGACGGCACCGAGGCAATGACACTGACGGCGCGCAGTGTCGTCAACGCAACGGGGCTGTCGGCGCCGGCCACCGCTCGTCACCTGGCTGGCCAGCCAGCGGCGCGCATCCCGCAGGCATATCTGTGCAAGGGCAGCTATTTCAGCTTTGCCGGCAAAGCCCCGTTCTCACGTCTGATCTACCCCATGCCCGACGATGCCGGGCTGGGCGTGCATCTGACGGTCGATATGGCGGGGCAGATTCGGTTCGGCCCCGACACCGAGTGGGTCACAACCGAAGACTACACCGTCGACCCACACCGGGCGGACACGTTCTACGCGGCCATCCGACGGTATTGGCCTGGCCTGCCGGACGGCGCGCTCCACCCGGCGTACGCCGGCATCCGGCCCAAGATCACCGGCCGCGGCATGCCGCCAGCCGACTTCATCATCGCAGGCCCGGCCGTGCACGGCGTGCCGGGCCTGCTCAACCTGTTCGGCATTGAATCGCCCGGACTGACAGCCAGTCTGGCCATCGCGCGCGCCGGTGTGGCGGCGCTGAACGATCGAGCCGACGGAACCTGAACACACACGCCACGGGAGCCCGCCCATGTCCTCCACCCCCTCCTTCAACTGGCACGATCCACTCTTGCTCGACGCGCAACTCACCGAGGAAGAACGCATGGTGCGCGATGCCGCGCGCGACTACGCGCAAAACAAACTCGCGCCACGGGTACTCCAAGCCTTCCGCCGGGAAACGGCGGACGCCACCCTTTTTCCCGAGATGGGTGCGCTCGGCCTGCTGGGTGCCACCATTCCCGTCGACTACGGCGGCGCGGGCCTGAATTACGTCGGCTATGGGCTGATCGCGCGCGAAATCGAGCGCATCGACTCGGGCTACCGATCCATGATGAGTGTGCAGTCATCGCTCGTCATGCTCCCCATCCACGTCTTCGGCAGCGAGGAACAGAAGCGGCGCTACCTGCCCAGGCTCGCCCGCGGCGAATGGATCGGATGCTTCGGCCTCACCGAGCCGAACCACGGTTCCGATCCGGGCGGCATGGAAACGCGCGCCGTCAAAACGAACGACGGCTACCGCCTGACGGGCGGCAAGACATGGATCACGAACGCGCCGATCGCCGACGTGTTCGTCGTCTGGGCGAAATGCGCCGGCGGCGAACATGACGGCAAGATACGCGGTTTCATCCTCGAAAAAGGCGCCAAGGGCCTGTCCGCGCCCGCCATTCATGGCAAAGTGGGACTGCGCGTGTCCATCACCGGCGAAATCGTCATGGACGGCGTCGAGATTCCCGCGGACAACATGCTGCCCGGCGCCAGCGGCCTGCGTGGCCCGTTCACCTGTCTGGATTCCGCACGCTACGGCATCGCCTGGGGCGCTCTGGGAGCGGCGGAGTTCTGCTGGTACACCGCGCGCCAGTACACGCTGGACCGCAAACAGTTCGGCCGTCCGCTCGCGGCCACCCAGCTCGTGCAGAAGAAGCTGGTCGACATGCAAACGGAAATCACGCTGGCGCTACAGGGCTGTCTGCGGCTGGGCCGCATGAAGGACGAGGGCTCGGCGGCGGCGGAAATCACCTCTATCATGAAGCGCAATTCGTGCGGCAAGGCGCTCGACGTCGCGCGCCTCGCCCGCGACATGCTGGGCGGCAACGGCATCTCGGACGAATTCGGCGTCGCGCGCCACCTCGTGAACCTGGAGGTCGTCAACACCTACGAGGGCACGCACGACGTGCATGCCCTGATTCTCGGGCGCGCGCAAACGGGCCTGCAGGCGTTCTATTGACGACCGACCGGTAGAAGTCGAATCCGGTGCCCACGGGGAGCAAAGCCGGCTACTTCGGCACCATCGCCTGATAGGCGCTGCGGGCCTTGAGGTACAAATCCAGCGGAAACTTGACGGGAACGCCTTCCAGCGCGGTTGCCAGCATTTCCAGATGCCCCTCGAAACCGGCGCAGGCTTTGGCGACATCCTCGTCGAGCGGCACACTGACGGTCAACGTGATGCGCGTGCCGTCCTTGACCGGCGTCAGCTCCCAGCGCATGGGGCGCTTGGGTTCGTCGCCATTGCTCCACGAATACTCGAGCAGCCGGCGCGGCTCGAGCGCCAGCACCGTGCTGTCGATCTTGCGCCCGCTGTCTTCGAAATCGATGCGCACCGCGCCGCCTATCCGCAATTCGATCGTGCCGCCCGCCAGCCACTGCGCCAGCGATTGCGGCTCGGTCAGCATGCGCCAGACGGCATCCTGATCGTGCTCGTAGTAGTGTTCGAGCCGCCCCTCGAAACAATCTTCGAGGCGCTGAATCCGCCCCGGCTTGAAACCGTCTTCTTCCATTGAAGTTTCCTCACGTTTTGAACCGTTCACCAGGCACCGTGCGCCGATACGTTCACGCCACCATTCCGCGCGGCGTGACCGCCATCAGGCCCGATCGATGCGCTGATCGACGGCCACGCCGGACATCCGCGCCATCTCGTCAAAATGTATCACGAAACGCTCCGGCGGGGCCGGCCGGATCCAGGCCAGGGTCGCCCATGTGACCGGCAGGACCCGGACGCGATGAATGGCGCGCCGGACGAAATCGACGCGCCATGGGCGTTTACCGGCAATGGATGTAGCATTCGGTGATATCCGCCGCCCGGCCGTTCGAGCCCATCGCGGTACACGCGGCGGGTAGGGCGCCGCGCCCGCCCGGCGCGCCGCCCTTGACACCTGCTACATTTTCGCTCAGAACGAAGCGCACGCGGAAACGCGACCACCAGGAGCCGCCACGACATGCTCACACTCTATTCCTACTTCCGCAGTTCCGCTGCTTACCGCGTCCGTATAGCGCTCGCGTTGAAAGGCCTGTCGTTCGAACTCATACCGGTGGAACTCGTGCGACACGGGGGTGAGCAGCATTCGGCGGCGTATCGTGCGCTCAATCCTCAGAGCTTGGTTCCGACGCTCATCGACGACGGCGTGATACTCACGCAGTCGTTGGCGATCATGGAATACCTGGACGAAGCGTACGGTCCCGCGCTGCTGGTGCCGAAGGATGCGCGCGCGCGTGCACGCGTGCGATCCCTCGCGCAAATGGTGGCTTGCGACATTCATCCACTCGATAACCTGCGCGTGTTGCGCTGGCTGGCGCACGACATGCAAGTGGAGAAGCCTGCACGCGACCAGTGGTATCTGCACTGGATAAAGACGGGATTCGACGCGCTGGAGGCGCGCCTGCAGTCACCGGAGACGGGCCTTTGCAGCCACGGCGACGCGCCCGGCCTTGCCGATTGCTGCCTCATCCCGCAGGTCCAAAACGCCCGCAGCCACTCAATCGATGTTTCCCCTTGGCCCACGATCAAGCGTATTGCCGAACACTGCAATTCACTTGCCGCCTTCCAGGCGGCCCACCCCGACGCGCAGCCAGACGCAACGAGTTGACGCGCGCACTACGAATAGGGCGCGCAGCGCTCTGCCGGTGCGCAAAATGGCGTCTGCCTGCGAAACCCCATGCGGCTGGCCATCCATTCATACATGAAACATAGCGTACGGTAGGAAATAAATATTGGTGTTTATCATATAAATGACAGAAGATTCGAGGCACGGATCGATATACACGCGTTCTCGACGCACAAGCCATGCCCAGATCAACCCACACCTATCGGATCGGTCAAATCGTACCGAGTTCCAACACCACCATGGAAACGGAAGTGCCGCTCATGCTCCGCCGTGTGGGCGAGAAATTCGGCCACCGTTTCACATTCCATTCAAGCCGCATGCG
>SCQX01000298.1 GCA_004298545.1 Candidimonas sp.
ATTCTGGCCAGTTCCATGAGCGAGTCCCACAGGCGTTTGCCGTTGATGCGGCAGGTGTCCTGCGCCTGCCCCTTTGCTAGGGTGTTCATTGCCGCCTCCTTCAAAACCCGGGCGTCCCCCGGTGTTGTCTTCGGGCGAGCGTCGCCCACGGGGTTACCCCGTGACGCCGACACTCAGATATTTGTCCTTCACCTTTTCATCCGCCTTGAACGTGGCGTTGTCGGCCTCGTAGACGATGTGGCCACTCTCCAGAATGTAGTGGCGGTCGGCAAGCTGTGTGCAGACTTCCAGATTCTGCTCCACGAGCAGAACCGTGATGCCGGCGTCGTGGATCTCGCGCAGTTGCCGGACG
Organism: Candidimonas sp.; assembly: GCA_004298545.1. Classification (GTDB taxonomy): domain Bacteria; phylum Pseudomonadota; class Gammaproteobacteria; order Burkholderiales; family Burkholderiaceae_B; genus SCQX01. Next base: position 353 of record SCQX01000298.1, read on the forward strand.
ATTTCTTCCACGATGACCGGGGCAAGGCCTTCCACCGGCTCGTCGAGAATCAGCAGATCGGGCGCATTCATCAGCGCGCGGCCGATGGCCAGCATCTGCTGCTCGCCGCCCGAGAGCTGGCCGCCACCATTGCGGCGCCGCTCTTTCAGGCGCGGAAAGACTTTGTAGATGGTGTCCAGTGACCACCGGGAACCCTTGTGCGCGGCGATCTTGAGGTTCTCTTCCACGGTGAGCCGGCGGAAGATGCCGCGCTGCTCGGGGATCAGGCAGATGTTGCGATCGGCGATTTGCCAGGTTGGCAGGCGCGTGATGTCGCTGTCCTTGAAGGCGATCCGGCCATTTTTGGCACGCACGATGCCCATGATGCTCTTGAGCGTGGTCGACTTGCCGGCGCCATTGCGCCCGAGCAGACAAACCAGCTCGCCTTCGGCCACGTGCAATGAAACGTCCTGCAGGATGTGGCTCTGGCCGTAGAAGGAATCGATGTGCTCGACGCTCAGGAACATCAGCCGCCTCCCGTGATCATCTTGCCCAAGTATGCCTGGCGCACGCGTTCGTCGCCCTTGACCTGTTGCGGCGGGCCTTCCACCAGCACCCGGCCCAGTTGCATGACCGTTACGGTGTCGGAGATGTCCATGACGATGCGCATGTTGTGCTCGATGAGCAGCACCGTCAGACCTTTCCCCAAATCGCGGATGATTCCCGTCATGGCCGCGATGTCGTCCACCCCCATTCCCGATGTGGGTTCGTCGAGCAGGATGATTTGCGGCTTCGCCGCCAGCGCCATGCCGACCTCCAGCCGGCGCTGCTGCCCGTGCGAGAGTTCGCTGCTTCGCCGGTCGACGCAGGCGGTCAGATCGAGGCGTTCCAGAATCCAGGAAATAGTGTCCGTGTGGTGGTCCTTGATGGGGGACCAGAAGTGCAGTGCCTTGCCGGGGTGAATTCCTTGCGCGGCGACGCGCAGGTTTTCGCGCACCGTGAGCTTGGGAAAGAGCGATGTCACCTGGAAAGAACGCGCCAGGCCAAGCTGCACGCGCTTGTGGTCCGGCAGGTGGCTGACTTCCCGGCCGTTCAGGCGTATCGAGCCGGAGGTTGGCGGCACCGTGCCGGCCAGCGTGTGGAACAGCGTGGTCTTGCCGGCGCCGTTGGGGCCGATGATGGAATGCACCGTGTTGGCCCGGACACTCAGCGTGACGCCGTTCACCGCCACGAAGCGGCCGTAGCGCTTGACCACGTTCTTGATTTCGAGGATAGGTTGGTCCGGACGCGTCATGGCTGTGTCCGCTCGCCACCGCGCCCGCCCGCGCGCCAGCGGGCCAGATACCTGAACACGCCCACGCAGGCGCCCCAGATGCCGCCGCGCATGTACAGGCTGATGATCATCAGCAGCAGGCCGAAGATCAGCAGCCAGCGCGGCCACAGGCTCGAGAGCCAGTCGGAGGCGATGACGTAGAAAGCGGCGCCGATCACCGACGCCACCAGGCTGCCGGGCCCGCCCAGCACGGTGATGAGCAGAATGAGTTCGCTCATGAAGAAATCGATGCTGGTGAGGGGGGCGATGCCCGTCATCATCGGATAGAGCGAACCGGCCAGGGCCGTGACGGCGCCTGAAATCATGAAGGCCACAAGCTTGAGCCGGTTGGTGTCGTAGCCCAGCGCGGACGCGCGCTCGGGGTTGTCGCGCATGGCCAGCAGGGTGCGGCCGAAGATCGAGTTCGTCACGCGTCGCATGAACCAGAACACGATGAGGAACAGGATGGCCACGAATGTGTAGTATTCCCACGGCGTCTTGTTGGGCAGGAGCGTAGCGCCGAAGAGCGCCAGCGGGGGTTTGGGCACATTCAGCAAGCCGTTGTCGCCACCGGTGAGGCTGGGAACGGAATAGGCGATGAAGTAGAACATCTCCGCCAGCGCGAATGTGAGCATCACGAAGTAGATACCCGTCTGACGGATGGCCAGCCAGCCGACGAGCGCGGCGGTGGCAGCGCCGACGACCACCACCAGCACCAGCACCAGCGGCATGGGCAGGCTGGTTTGCGTCAGCAGAATACCCAGGGTGTAGCTTCCCATGCCGAAAAAAATTCCCTGGCCGAAAGAGAGTAGGCCGGCGTAGCCCAGCAGCAGGTTGCAGCCCAGTGCCGCCATCGCGAAAATGAGCACTTCCGTGGCCAGCGAGCCCGAACCCAGCCCGAGCGGCAGGGCAAGCACGACCGCGACCGCGAAAAGCAGTGGCAGACCACGGGAGAGCACGCGCCTCATTGTGCCCTCCCGAGCAATCCGTTGGGGCGCACCAGCAGCACGAGGGCCATGGCAACGTAGATCATCAGGTTGGCGCCTTGCGGCCAGAGCGTGCTCATTACGCTTTGCACGATGCCGACGAGTATGCCCGCCAGCAGCGCACCGGTGAAGCTGCCCATGCCTCCCACGACGACCACGACGAAGGCGATGACCAGCGCCTCGTTGCCCATGAAGGGTTCCACGCCGCGCAGCGGGGCTGCGAGCACGCCCGCCAGCGCCGCCGTGGCGGCCCCCAACGCGAAGGCCAGACCAAAGACGCGATACACGTTGATGCGCAGCAGCGTCACCATCTCGGGTTGTTCGCTGCCGGCGCGGATGATGCTGCCCAAGCGCGTGCGTTCCAGCAGCAGCCACAGAATGAGCGCCAGCGCGGCGGAGAAGGCAATCATGAAGAGGCGGTACTTCGGGTAGATGAACGCCCCCCACATCACGACGCCCGAGAGAATTTGCGGCGTGGAAACGTTCACCCCCACCGGCCCCCAGTACAGGATGACCAGTTCCTGGATGACCCACGCGAGCCCCAGGGTGAAGAGAATGTGAAATTCGTGCGGCAGGTCGTACATGTGCCGCAGGAGCAGCCGTTCGATGGCCCACGCGATGCAGCCCACCACCACCGGCGCGATGACCAGCGCCGTCCAGAAATTGGCGCCCAGCTGAATCACCGTGTAGCAGCAGTAGGCCGCGATCACGTAGAACGCTCCGTGCGCGAAGTTCACGAACCTGAGCAATCCGAAGATAATGGTCAGGCCCACGGCCAGCAGGAAGTAGATCATCCCGATGCCGAAGCCGTTGATGATCTGCAGCAGGTAGACGTTCACGGTGTCAGGGCTCGCGGCGGCGCGTTGTCGGGCTTGCTCATCGGGCCGGAAGTGTCAGGCCTTCATCTGGCAGCCGGCCTGCTCGGGCGAGAGGAACGACTGTCCGCTGTGGATGATGTCGGCATAGTCGTCCTTGTTTTTCATGGCGGATTTCGCCTTGCCCTTGAGCAGGTAGTAGTTCTTGATGACCTGGTGGTCCGCCTTGCGGATGGTCTCTTCGCCGGTGAGCCCCTGGTAGCGCGCCCCTTCCATTGCGGCAATGACTTTCGCCGGGTCGGTGGAGTTGGCCTTCTTGATGGCGGTGGTGAATATCTGGAATCCCAGATAGCTGCCCGCCAGGCTGTAGTTGGGGTTTTCGTGGAAGGTGGCCTGCGTGCGCTTCACCAGTTCCTTGTTGGCCGGGCTGTCGATCTGGTGCCAGTATTGCACGCCGAAGTACACGCCGTCGCAAAGATCGGCGCCCAGCGACTGAAACTGTTCGAGGCCCGAGGCCCATGCCATCAGGATGATGGTGTTCTTTTTCATGCCGAAGCTCACCGCCTGGCGCAGCGCTTCCGAACTCTGAGTGCTGAAGTTCAGCAGCACGAGCACGTCGGGTTTCTGCGCCATGGCGTTCGTGAGGTAACCGCTGAATTCGTGCTCGCTGAGCGAATGGTAGCTGTTGCCGACCAGCTCGAGCTTGTTCTCTTTGAGGATGTCTTTCGTGGCCTTGAGCAGGCCCTCGCCGAACACATATTGCGGCGTGATGGTGTACCAGCGCTTGGCGTTGGGGTGCGCCTTGATGAGCGGGCCGATAGTTTCGCGGATGGCGCCATAGGTGGGGACCGACCAGCGGAACATGGCGCGTTTGCAATCCTTGCCGGTGATTTCATCAGCGCCCGCCGTGCTGATCATGACGCCGCCCAGCTTGTTCAGCGCGTCGCCCACGGCAAGCGTGGTGGATGATATCAGCGGACCGATGAAAAAGCGTGCTTTCCCCTGCTCGAGCAGATCTTGCACCAGGCGCACAGCGGTGGCCGGCGTGCCCTGCGTGTCGAGAATCTTGTATTGCAGGGGGCGCCCGATTGCCGATTTTTCGTAGTCGATGAAGAGTTTCGCCCCCTGGGCCCCGTATTTGCCGTTGGCGGCGTAGTTGCCCGACATAGGGTAGGGCACCCCGAACAGGATGGGCTCTTCGGCCGCGAACGCCGATCGGACGAGCAAGGGGGAAGCCGCGGCGGCCAGGCCGCCGATCTTGAGTAAGTCACGCCTGTTCATAGTGTCTCCGTTGGGTGAATAGCTGCTGCTTGGGGGCGCGGGATTTGCGCGGGGTGCGGCGCCCTTTCTGTGTGGCGCCACGGGTTTCACTGTTTCTCTACAGGGCGGGCCGGCGCGTGTGCCACGTGGTTGCGCGCTGATAGGCGCAAGCAATGCGTAGCGCCAGGCCGCCGTTGAAGCGGCGGCACATGACCTGCGCGGAGGTGGGCAGCCCGAGATCGTCGAAGCCGTTGGGCATGGCCACGGTGGGCAGATCCATCATGTTGGCAAACCGCGTGATGCCCGATGCGCCCGTCGATTGGTCGATTTCCTCGAGCGGAATGGCGGTGGTTGCCGTGGTCGGCACCCACGCGGCATCGGCCTGCGCGAACCATTCATCCATTTCCCGAATCATGCGGTTGCGGCGCGCCAGCGCCAGCAGGTAATCGCGCGAGGAAATGCCGCGCCCGGCGAGCACGCGCGCGCGGATGTCTTCATCGAGCGGCTGCGCCGGGTCGTCGACCAGCGCCCCGTAGCTTGCGTAGCTTTCCGCCGACATGATCTTGCCGTTCAGTTCGGCCAGGTCGCTGAAGCGATACGGCAGGTTGTGCGTGACGATTTCCGCGCCCATGTTGGCCAGCTCGTCCAGTGAGCGATCGTAGGCGGTGAGAACGGCGGGTGCCATGCCTTTGCGCTCGCAGTCGGGCAGGCGCGCGAAGCGCAGGCCCGCCAGGTCTTTATTCAGGTTTGCCGGCGTTGCATTGTCGGCTGGCGGGATCAAGGTGGCCGGATCATCGCGGTCGCGTCCACGAAGCACCTGATAGAGCCACGCGGCGTCTTCGGCGTTCGATGCCATGGGGCCGGGAGTGTCGAGCGTTTGGCTGAGTGGCAGTACGCCGTACCGGCTGATGCGGCCGACCGACGGTTTGAAACTGGTCAGGCCGCACCACGAGGCGGGTATGCGTACCGACCCGCCCGTGTCCGTGCCGATGGCCCATGGCGCCAGGCCGGCCGCCACCGCCACGCCCGAGCCGCTGCTCGATCCGCCCGGTGCCCGCGCGTGGCGCATGTCCCAGGGGTTCCAGGGCGTGCCGAGGCGGGTGTTCGTGCCCCAGCTTCCGTAGGCGAATTCCACCGTGTGTGTCTTGCCGAGCATGACCATGCCCTGCCCGAGCAGGCGGCGGCATAGCGTTGCCGTGATGGTGGAGCGGCGATTTTCCCAGGCTTTGCAGCCGCCGCGCGTGATGCGACCCTCGATCTCGACCAGATCCTTGATGGCGATGGGAATGCCGTGCAGCGGCCCCAGCGCATGCCCGGCGCGCCGGGCCTCGTCGGCGGCATGGGCGGCGGCGCGCGCATCTTGCGCGTAGACGTCGACATACGCGCGCAGTTTGTCGTCGAGCCGGCCGATGCGATTGAGGTAGGCGTCCACCAGGTCGATGGCCGAAAGTTCCCCCGCCACGAGTGCCGCCGACAGCCGCCGGACGGACCAATATACGGGATTGTCGGAATCAGTCATTGCCCCCTCCATGGCGCCTTGGCCGGGAGCCTAAAAGGTAGTGTGCCGGTGGTTGAATGTCAAGGAATGGCTCGTGCCCGACGTTTCCGCTCGGCCCGGCCAGGCCGACGGGCCATTACTTGGGGATTTCGGCAAGCGCCGGATCGGTCGTCGGGATGAACGCCAGGCCGGTCATGTCGCTGTACATGTGCTGGTTCGTGATGCCCGAGATCGTGCGCAGCTTGCCTTCCTTGTCCAGGTAGACGAAGGAGGGCGTGGCGCTCAGCCCGAGCTTGCGGAAGAGGTTCTCGTTCGCCTTGATTTGCGCTTTGACGGCGGGGGTGACTTCCGCGTCGAGGAAGGCGCCGCCCCCGTCGCCCACGCCCTCCTTCCAGCCGCCTTCGCCGTGATTCAGCGCGGCGGCGGGGTCTTTGGACGTGAGCAGCCAGGCCGCCTTCGCGGCACTGTCGGAGGCGACGAAGGCAATGGGAATCCAGCGGACTTGCAGGCCTGTTTTCAGATACGGCTGCGACAATTTCCAGCCCATGTGGCAGAAGATGCAGTTCGGGTCGAAGAAGGCGTAGATGACGGCCTTTGCGTGGGCAGTGCTTGCGCCTTCGGGAATGTAGGGGTTCATTTCCAGCAGTTGCCATAACCCCTGATTCGGGGTGGCGGTGGGCGCGTGCGCAGGCGACGGCGCGGTGGCTTCCAGGGCGGAGGC
>SCQX01000299.1 GCA_004298545.1 Candidimonas sp.
ACGGGCCGCCCGCCCGACCCGGCTAGAATAGAAGCCAGCAAATCGAGCAGCAGGTCTTCCGCGCGCCGCAGAACGTGCGCGGGAATATCGGCAAACCGCAGGGTAGCGGCAAATTTGGCGAGTTCGGCGCTCGGATTCGGCATTGATCTTCCTCAAAAGGAACGGGCCATCCCCACTTTGCGCGCGCGGGTTCGATTTGCCTATTTTCGTTTGCTTAAGAACGGCTTTGGCACGGTGAAGGAGTCTCGCGGCATGGCAACGCATTTCGACCTGACCGACATGCAGCTGATGGTCAATGTGGCGGGCGCGCTGAGCCTTACGCGGGCCGCCGAGCGCACGTTCCTGTCGCTGCCGGCGGCAAGCAACCGGGTGAAGAACCTGGAGCAGTACCTGGGCACCGCGCTGCTCTACCGCACCAGCCAGGGCGTGACGCTCACGCCGTCGGGCGATGAATTCGTGCGCCACGCGCGCATCGTCCTGCGGCAGATCCAGCAGCTGCGCGGCGACATCCAGGAATATGCCCGGGGCATCAAGGGGCTGGTGCGCCTCTACGCCAACACCACAGCCATGAACGAATTCATTCCCAGGCTACTGGAACAGTTCCTGGTCACCCACCCCGACGTGAACGTGGAACTGCGCGAACGGCTCAGTTACCATGTGGTGAAGGCCGTGGCCGATGGCACCGCCGACATCGGCGTCACCGCGCAGGACAGCGGCGGCGCCGGCGTGGAATTCCTGCCCTTTCGCACCGACCGGCTGGTGCTCGTCACCCACAAGACCCATCCCCTGGCCATGCGGGACACCCATCGGTTCGAAGACACGCTCGACTACAACTTCATCAGCCTGCCGGAATCCAGCGCCATCCACTCGTTCCTGATAAACGCCGCCGAAGACAGCGGCAGGGTTCTCAACCTGAGGGTGGAAGTGGGGAGTTTCGAAACCGTGTGCCGCCTCGTCGCCGCGCAGGTCGGCATCAGCGTCATCCCCGAATCGGCCGCGCTGCGCCACGTGGCGACATTGCCGATCAAAGTCATGCGGCTCACGGACCCGTGGTCCCTGCGCCGGCTTCACATCTGCGTGCGCCGGCCATCCGAGCTGCCGGTCTTCGCGCGCGAACTGGTCGATCTCCTCGTGCTGGAATCGGCGGCGTCGGAATCCGACGCGGCGGTCACGTTAACTCGCGACTAAGACATTATTCGTGAATTGCGAATTGCCAGCGCCCGCCACTTCCTTCACGCTACTCGGCGCAACCGCGGCAATGCCGCCAGGATGGGCGCATCAGGGAAGGCGCAAACCACTGCGATAGCCGGTGCCATTGTCGTGGCTTGCAACGCAGCGCGGTAAGTTCAAGCGCTGAAGGTGAGTAATCGAATCAACCGAACGGGACACCACACCATGCCGGAAATCCACGATCAATACCAGGACATCCGCGATGCGATCCGCGATCTCTGCGCACAATTCGACGACGCCTATTTTCGCCGTGTCGACCAACAGCGCGGCTACCCCGCCGAGTTCGTCGAGGCGCTCACGAAAGCCGGCTGGCTGGCGGCGCTGATTCCCGCGGAATACGGCGGTTCGGGCCTTGGGCTCACCGAGGCCTGCGTCGTCCTGGAAGAAATCAACCACGCCGGCGGGAATTCCGGCGCGTGCCACGGCCAGATGTACAACATGGAAACGGTCCTGCGCCACGGATCCAAGGCGCAGAAACAGAAATGGCTGCCGAAGATTGCCACCGGCGAGCTGCGCTTGCAGTCCATGGCGGTGACCGAACCCACCACGGGCACCGACACCACGCGCATCAAGACGACCGCCGTGAAGAAAGACGGGCGCTACATCGTGAATGGACAGAAAGTCTGGATTTCGCGCGTGCAGCACTCCGACCTGATGATCCTGCTGGCGCGCACCACGCCGCTCGATCAAGTGAAGCGGAAGTCGCGCGGCATGTCGATCTTCGTGATCGATCTGAAATCGGCAATCGGCCACGGCCTCACGGTGCGGCCCATTCTGAACATGGTGAACCACGAGACCAACGAGCTGTTCTTCGAAAACCTGGAAATCCCGGAAGAAAACCTGATCGGCGAAGAAGGTGAGGGGTTCAAGTACATTCTTGACGGGTTGAACGCGGAACGCACCCTGATCGCCTCTGAATGCATCGGCGACGGTTACTGGTTCACCGACCGTGCCACCAAGTATGTGAGCGAACGCATCGTGTTCGGGCGCCCCATCGGCCAGAACCAGGGCGTGCAGTTCCCCATCGCGCGCGCCTACGTCAACGTGGAAGCCGCCGCGCTGATGCGCGACAAGGCATGCGCGTTGTTCGATGCGCACGATGACTGCGGCGCGCAGGCGAACATGGCCAAGATGCTGGCGGCCGACGCCTCGTGGGAAGCCGCCAACGCCTGCCTGCAATTCCACGGCGGCTTCGGGTTCGCCTGCGAGTACGACGTGGAGCGCAAGTTCCGCGAGACACGGCTCTATCAAGTAGCGCCAATTTCCACGAACCTGGTGCTTTCCTACGTTGCCCAGCACGTACTCGGCATGCCGCGTTCATTCTAAGAGGCAGACCATGCCGCCGCTGTCAGACATCACCGTCATCACCCTGGAACAGGCCATCGCCGCGCCCTTCTGCACGCGGCAGCTGGCCGACCTCGGGGCGCGCGTCATCAAGATCGAGCGCCCGGGCACCGGCGACTTCGCACGCGGCTACGACACGCGGGTGCGGGGCATGGCCTCGCACTTCGTCTGGACCAACCGCTCGAAGGAAAGCCTGACCCTCGACGTCAAGCAGCCGCCCGCCCACGACATCCTGGCGCGCCTGCTCGGGCGCGCCGACGTGCTGGTGCAGAACCTGGCGCCGGGCGCGGCGTCCCGCCTTGGGCTTTCATTCGAGGCATTGCATGCGCAATACCCACGGCTCATCGTCTGCGATATTTCCGGCTATGGAGACAGCGGCCCCTACCGCGACAAAAAGGCCTACGATTTGCTCATCCAGAGCGAGTCCGGGTTCCTCTCCGTCACCGGGTCGCCCGACGAGCCCGCAAAGGCGGGGTGTTCGATCGCCGACATCGCCGCCGGCATGTACGCCTACTCCAGCATCCTCGCGGCGCTCATCCGCCGCGGCAAGACCGGGGAAGGCAGCCGCGTGGAGATTTCCATGCTGGAAGCCATGGCCGAATGGATGTCCTATCCGCTGTATTACGCGTTCGACGGCGAACCGCCCCCGCCGCGCAGCGGTTCGTCGCACGCCACCATCTACCCCTACGGGCCGTTCACGGCGGGCGATGGCAAGACCGTCATTCTGGGGCTGCAGAACGAGCGCGAATGGCACGTTTTCTGCCACGACGTGCTGCGCCAGCCCGGCCTGGCGGCCGACCCGCGTTTCGCCTCGAACGTCGGCCGCTCCAATGCGCGCAAGGAACTGCGGGCCATCATTCTGAAGGCGTTTTCCAACCTCACCATCGAGGAAGTGGTGCAGCGCCTCGACGCCGCGAAAATCGCCAACGGCCACCTGAACGACATGGCCGCGCTGTGGCAACACCCCCAGCTGCGGGCGCGCGACCGCTGGGTGACGGTGGGGAGCCCGGCGGGCGAACTGCCCGCCCTGCTGCCACCTGGAGCTGCGGACGCGCGCGACGCCCGCATGGACCCCATTCCCGCCCTGGGCGAGCACACGGATGCGATTCTGGCGGAACTGGGGTTCCAAGCGGGCGCGATAGCGGAGATGCACGCGCGAGGGGTGGTTTGAGGGGGCGCGAGTTACGCTATAAGCCAATCAGAAATGCACCCGACCTTTACGTAACGAACACCTCAAGCACGCTGCGCATACTATCGTGCGGCTCTTAGAAGAAATCGGGTAAGTTCTGACTGTCGCTATCGACGCGGCCGAAAGCGCGCCAGGGTGCGGCCAACGGTGGCCAGTCCAATGGACACCGCACCGCGCTGAACCTCTACGTTTTCAATGATTCGTTTTTGCATTTCGTAGCTCCCGTGCCAGTGCCTCAGCCACCTTCAGCCGAGCGCGGATGATGTCCATATCCGCCGTCGGCGTGGCAACCCCGCTCCTGCTCTTCTTCTGGAAGCAGTGCAGAACGAACACCGCCTCCACGAACTTCATCGTATAGACCGCTCGGTACGTGCCGCCGGCGTCGTCTTTGATGAGTTCCACTACGCCGGCGCCGCCAAAGCCCTCGAGTACTTTCGCCACATCATCCTGGTCGCCCATCTGCGCCAACGCGAGCGCGGACTTCCCCTTGCACACCCCCGCCCACCGAAGTAGGATAAAAGAGGAGACATTGCATTTCGCATGCGATCCGCGCGAAAAATCCATGAGACCACACCGCAAACTTTCATGACTCGGGCGTTTGCTCCCATCAGCTGGATCGCACTTCACCGATATTTCGGAATTCCACGCGGGGAATTCACTAACAGGACACAACGATGAGCGGCGATCGCGCATCCGGCAGCGTAGACGCTGCTGGCAAACTGGAGTTGCATGGCATCGATTTCATTCCGGAGGCACACAGAACTCGCAAGCCAGGCAGTATTCTCTGGATAGTCACTGGGGCCGACGTCACCTTCCCGCCGATCATCGTCGGAACCGTGCCCATCGCCCTGGGGTTGAGCTGGTGGGCCGCGTTCTGGGCGCTGGTGGTAGGAACGATACTGGGCTGCATACAGATCGGCATCATGAGTCTGCTGTCGCCACGAACGGGAACGAACATTTCGGTCAGCAGCGCCGCGCACTTCGGCATCAAAGGGCGTCTACTCGCCTCCATCGTGGGCTTCCTGACCTCCATCTTCTTTACCGCGCTTGCAATCTGGGCAGGCGGCGACACCATGGTGTTCGCGCTTCACCGGCTGGTCGGCACGACGGATGCGCGCTGGTTTCACGCGCTTTGGTACATCGTGTTCGCCATCATTGCCGTGGCGGTTGGCGCGTACGGGTTCGCCACCATGGCCAAGGTGCAGAAGATCTTCGCCTGGTCGTCGGGCCTGGTACTGATCGCTGCCGCCTTCCTGCTTTCCCCGCACTTCAGCGCCGACTACGCGGGAGGGAAGCTGGCGCTGGGTTCGTTCTGGCCCACCTGGGTGTTCGCCGTGGGGGTGTACGACACCATACCGCTGGGCTACGTGCTGGTGGTGGGCGACTGGACGAGATACATTTCAAAAGAGCGCTACTCGACCACCCACCTGGCCCTGGCGGCGGTGCTGGCGGTCATCGTCGGCATGGGTCTGCCGATGCTGTGGGGAACCTACACGGCATCGATGATGGCCGGGATGTCGGGCGGCTACATTGCCAATCTGGTGAATATCGCTCCGCTCTGGTTCGTGATATTCCTGCTGTGGGTGGGCATCGGCACCGGTTTCGGGCACGCGGCGGTCGATCTCTACACCACCGGGCTCGACATGTGTTCCGTCTTCCCCACCGTGAACCGGCTGAACGCCTCGCTCATGGCCGGCATCATGGCGGTGATCGTCGTCGTGCTCGGCACGTTCTATGGCTCCATCATCAACAACATCATCACGGCACTGGACCTGCTGGCGGTGCTGCTCGCCAGCTTCACGGGCGTCATCACCGTCGGCTATTTCAATCATCGCGGTTGCTACGACGCCGACGCCCTGCAGGATGTCCTGCGCAAAACGGAAGGCGGCAGATACTGGTACTTGGGCGGGTGGGAATGGCGATCGACGCTGGCATTTCTGCTTGCCTCCGTCGGCGGCATCCTGTGCCTGAAAGAAACCTGGTTCACCGGGCCGCTGTTCGTCGCACTTGGCGGATTCAATGCCGGATTCATCCTGTCGTGGATAGGGAGCGGCGTGATCTATGCCGGTCTGCTCTGGGCTTTCCCCGAAGACGACGTCCACTACGCGCATCCAGACGGCTCGCTCTTCGCGCACAAGCGGTACACCGGGAAACTGGCTTGATTTTTTGAAATTCGTGAGGTTGCGGGATGGATATTTCGAACATAAGCGCCCTGATCGCAGGGTACAAATCAGGCGCCTACACAGTGCGCGATGTCATGGAAGAAGTCATCCGCCGCATGCACGCGCACGAGCACAGCAATGTGTGGATCGAACGCGTTCCCGACGAGGCGCTGCGCACCCAAGCGAAGAAAATGGTGGAATCGGCGCCTCATGCGCCCGAACGTGATCGCCCCTTGTGGGGCGTGCCGTTCGCCGTGAAAGACAATATCGATGTGCAAGGGTTCCCCACGACGGTGGGCTGCCGCGAGTTTGCGCGCACCCCCGAGGCAACAGCGCCGGTGGTGCAGCGCCTGCTCGACGCGGGCGCCTTGCTTGTGGGGAAAACGAACATGGACCAGTTCGCTACCGGACTCACTGGCGCGCTCTCGCCCTATGGAACCCCCGTGAATCCCTACGGGAAAGATTACATTCCGGGCGGTTCGAGTTCGGGCTCCGCGGTGGCGGTATCCAGCAAGCTTGTCAGTTTCGCACTGGGCACGGACACTGGCGGCTCCATACGGCTGCCACCGGGTTTCAACAACATCGTGGGCCTGAAGCCCAGCCGGGGCTTGCTGAGCACGCGGGGCATGGTGCCAACCTGCCGCTCGCTCGATTGCGTCGGGCTGATGGCCGCGGACGTCCGCAGTGTGGCGATGATCTTCGACGTGGCTGTCGGCTTCGACCCCCGGGATCCCTTCTCGCAACGCTACGACCGGCGCGACATACCGCGCATGACCCGCATCGGGGTGCTGATGCCCGGGTGCCGCGAATTCTTCGGCGATGACGACGCCGCGAAAATTTATGAAGCGGGCGCCGCGCGTCTGAAAGACTGCGGGTTCACCTGCGTGGAAGTGGATTTTTCGCCGTTTCGGGAAGCGTCGGAGCTCATGTACAACGGGGCCTGGATGGCCGAACGCGAGATTGTCTACGGCGCGTTCATGAAAAAGAACCCATCGGCCGTGCAGCCGGCCACCCGCGCCGCCATCGAAAGCGGCGCAAAGTACAGCGCAATCGACTACTTCAAGCAGTTTTACCGCCTCATGGAACTGCGGCGTCAGACCGAGCTTGAAACCTGGCCGCTGATCGACGCGCTGTATCTGCCCACCGCGCCGCGAGCCCACCGGGTCGAGGATGCGGTGAAGAATCCCAGAGGCCTGATCGAGGAACTCAAGATTTACACGAACTTCGTGAATCTGCTCGACCTGTGCGCGATTGCCGTTCCGTCGGGATTCACCGCGGCGGGAATACCCGTGGGTGCGACATTCGTCGCACCCCGGTGCCGCGATCACGCCTTGATCGAAGTGGGC
>SCQX01000300.1 GCA_004298545.1 Candidimonas sp.
TACCGACAGAAGGTCGTCCTGATGCATGCGCAGGTGCCGGCACAGGTACCGCGGGCTATGCCCCGGCGGGGTACCCCGACGCGCATCGCGCAGCAACGTCAGGGTTTCGATGGCTGCGACGAAAGCGGCACCCGCCTGGCGGCTTTCATCCCAGAGGCGTAGGCGCAGCAGCGGCAGTGTGGCGGTGATCGTGGCGCCGAACAGAACGGCCATCCAGGAAAGATAAATCCACAGCAGAAAAATGGGCAGGGTGGCGAACGTGCCATAAATCACCGTGTATGAAGGAAAGCGAACCAGGTAGTAGGCAAAACCGGCTTTCATGACGCTGAGCGCGATTGCCGTGCAGAAGCCGCCCGCAAACGCGTCCTTCCACAGGATGCGGCGGTTGGGAACGGTGACGAAGAGCGTGGCAAAGCCAATGCCGGTGACGGCCAGTGGGATGAACGACAACGCCAGGCCGAGGCCGGCCGCCATCTGGGCGCTTCGTCCGAATGATGCCCGCGCGATCGCCGCGGTGGCCCACAGGCTGGCGCCTGCCAGGATCGGACCCAGTGTCAGGATGGCCCAGTAGACCAGCATGCGGCGGCGCAGCGGCGGCCGGCGTGTGACGTGCCAGATTCGGTTGAAGGCTTTTTCCACGGTTGCCATCAGCAAGGTCGACGTGACCAGCAGGAACAGCAGACCGATAGCCGTCAGGCGTGACGCCTGCGCCGCGAACTGGCTCAGGTAGCCCATGACGTTTTGCGACACGGTGGGCGGCATCAGGTTGGCTGTGAGAAAGCTTTCGAGCGCGATGCGGAAATCGTCGAATAGCGGAAACGCGGTGAAGAGGGCGAGGACGATCGCCAGTAGTGGCACGATTGCCAGTACGGTGGTGAAAGTCAGGCTCGCGGCCACTTGCGGCAGTTCTTTCTCGGCGGCCCGCCGCGCCGCATAGCGCAGAACTTTACCCGTGCTCTCGGGCCATTTGCCGATGGCGTGGCCTGGATCGGGAATGTGGAGGAAACGCATGCGGGGTCGGTTTGGTGAATGTCAGCAAGGTATCCGTCCCCGGCGAATCACCCATGGCGACTCCGGCGGGATCGTCAGTGCTTGTTCGAGTGATAATAGCAGTATGGAAGCAAAGCTCAATCCGGCGTTGCGCCATGGCGCGGTCGCCTCGTTGCTCTGTTTGTGCCTACTCTGCGTGCTGTGGGAATGGTTGCTTGCGCCGTTGCGCCCCGGCGGTTCGCTGTTGGCGCTCAAGGCGGTGCCGTTGCTGCTGCCGCTGCGCGGCGTGATTCGCGGCGATCTTTACACGATGCAATGGGCATCGATGCTGATCCTGCTCTACCTTATGGAAGGCATCGTACGCGCCTGGTCCGATCCAATGCCGTTGTCGGCGGCCCTGGCGGTCATCGAGGTCGCGTTGTCCCTCGTTTTTTTTCTGTGCGCGATCTTCTATGTCCATCCGGCGAAGCGGGCGGCCAAGGCGCGGGCGCTGAAGCGTCGGTAATCCGCTATCCCGCCGCGGCGCGC
>SCQX01000301.1 GCA_004298545.1 Candidimonas sp.
GCACCGGCCCACGAACCGCTACGACGCCGGGAACTCGCGCACCATTTGCGTCATGGTGCGGGCGACGCAAGCGGCATCGCAGCGGCCCGCGAGATAACCCGAGCCACAGGCCATCAATTCCGCGAGGACGCCGCGCAGCTCGCGCGCTTCGGCGCTATGCGGCGCCCCGTCGCCGCCGCTGGCGCGTTCTTGTTCGGCGTAGCCGCGCACTGCACCGACCATGGCGTTCGCCATATGATCGGCGTCAACCTCGCCGCGCAGAAAGCCGGGCCCCACCGCCACGGCCTGCCCGATTGCCGCCCGCATCTGGCCAACCTGGCTCGCCGCCGTCGGCGCCGCGCCCTGTTGTTCAGCCACACGATTCGAAGCCATTACGCCCTCCTTCCATCACCTTGCACGAAAGCCACGAAAGTCATTATGCGCCGTACGGCGGGACACGGGGTAGCATGCCCCTACCACCGACCCGGCGGTATCACCAATGGTATCGGCGGGCCATCAGCGGCTGGCGTCACGCTCGGCGGCCGGCGCGACGCGGCTCGACAGATTCACCACCACGAGCACCACGCCGGCCAGCGCGAGCGGCACGAACGACACCCAGAGCACCATGCTCCACCCGTACGCGCCAAGCACACCGCCCGAAGAGAACGACCCGATCGCCATCAGACCGAAAACGATGAAGTCATTGAGAGACTGAACACGCGTTTTCTCTTCCGGCTCGTGGCACTCGAGCACCAGCGCCGACGCGCCCAGGAACCCGAAGTTCCATCCCACGCCCAGCAGCACCAGGGTCAGCCAGAAATGCGCCACATCGTCGCCGCCCAGCCCCGCGGCGGCCGCCAGGCCGATCAGCAGCATGCCGACCGCCACCACCCGGCCGGCGCCGAACCGTGCAATCAATCGTCCCGTGAAGAAGCTCGGGGCGTACATCGCAATCACATGCCATTGCAAGCCGAGGTTCGCAAGTTCCTGGGAATGACCATGCAGGCGCATTGCCAAGGGCGCGGACGTCATCAGGAAATTCATCAGCAGATAAGACACGGCGCCGCACGTAGCGGCGGCGATGAACCGGGGCTGGCGCGCAATGACGGCAAGGCGGCGCCCGCCGGCTCTTTCCGCGGCGGTCACCGGGGGCAATTGAACCCCCAGGAGAACGAAGGCCGCCAACACGGCCACGCCCGCCTGCACGAGATACGAAGCGGCAAAGGTATGCAGCGGCCACCAGTGCATGGTCCAGGTCACCAACTGCGGGCCGACGACACCCGCGGCAACCCCACCGGCCATGACCAGCGAGAGCGCGCGCGCCCGCCGCTCGGGCTGCACCCCGTCGGCCGCCGCGAAGCGAAACGACAAGACCACCGCCGCATAACTACCACCGAAAAAGGTCGCCAGGCAAAACAGCCAGAACGAACCCACAAGGACGGCAAGCATGGCAAGCAGCCCCGCCAGAACGCCCGCGCCGGTGCCCACCATGAAGACGGCGCGCCGGCCGTGGTGCCTGGCAATGGCGCCCGCCGGCACAATGCACGCCGCCATGCCCACCACGAAGATCGAAATCGGCAGCGTCGCCAGCAGGGGTGAGGGGGCGAGCTGATCGCCGACGATGGCCCCCGTGGCGTAAACGACCACGGAGTTCGCGCCGGCCAATGCCTGCGCCACCGAAAGCCGCCAGATATTCTTGCGCTGAACGCGCTCTGGAAGCAGCCTGTGGGGGTCGCCTACGGAATTTGTGTTATTCATGGCCCTCGTCACCGGGAAAACGCGCACGCCCATCGCGTTTCCGCGCACGCGGTCAGCCATGATAATCCGCAAATGAAAAATGATGCCCGGCGCGGCCTGCAAGACTTGCCATGCGGCATGGCAAGCCCACGCACCGAAGTCGAGTATTCGAACCAGCCACGACTACTTGCCCGACTGTGCGTTCTGCCGCTGAATCGCTTCCAATTCCTCTACGTCGAAGCCGCAGGCATCCTGCACCAGCAGCCGGTAGTAATCGCGTGCCACGGCGCTCGCCGCGCGCCAGGCGTCCCACATTGCCTGAACGCGCGCGTCCGAGTATTCGCGATTCGGCGCCGGGCCAGGCTCGATGCCGCGGCCGCGCAGCCAATGTTCGAAGGCGGCACGGTCCGCCTCGAGCGAAGCGGGCGGCGAGGATGTCACGGCGCGCCCCCAAAACTCCACATGGGTGGCACAATAGTCATTTGGGGTGCGCGTCCAACCATGAAACTCACCGATTTCAAGATACTGGCCTTCGACACCTACGGTACGCTGATCGACTGGGAAAGCGGCATTTTCAACGCGCTGACGCCGCTGCTCGAAAAAGCCGGCCTGATCGGCCAGCCGCGCGACCAGATTCTGGCAACCTTCGCGCGCCACGAATCCGACCAGGAAAAACAGACGCCCGGCATGGTCTACATGCAGCTGCTCTCGGTAGTGTACCGGCGTTTGGCAAAAGAGTGGGGCACCAAGACAAGCGACGAAGAGGCCAATACCTTCGGCGCATCGGTGCCCGATTGGCCCGAATTCCCCGACTCGCCAGCCGCGCTGCTGTACCTGAAGCGGCACTACAAACTGGTGACGCTGACCAACTGCGACCGGCTGTCGTATCGCGCCAGCAACCGGCGGTTGCGCGTCGTCTTCGATGGTATTTACACCGCGCAGGATATCGGCTCGTACAAGCCCGACCCCCATAATTTCGAGTACTTGCTGCGCCGTGTCAGGGAAGACTTCAACCTCGACAGGCAACAGCTCCTCCACACCGCGCAAAGCCTCTTCCACGACCATGCGCCCGCGAACCGGTTCGGTCTGGCGAATGCCTGGATCGACCGGCGCCACGACGCGAAAGGCTGGGGCGCCACCCCGCCGCCGCCGGGCACGCCGACATACGACTTTCGTTTCGAGAGCATGGCGGCGCTCGTCGCGGCGCATCGCGCCGAAATCGCCGCGCAATGAGGTCAACGGGCTTCTGAATGGCACGCGTTTTTTCCAACACGCCGCTGCCGCTGGCGGGTTTCCTGGCGCTGGCAGTGGCAATGGGGATCGGCCGCTTCGCCTTTACACCCATACTCCCCATGATGCAGGCAGACCTCGGTGTCTCACTGGCGCAGGGCGGATGGCTGGCCAGCGCAAACTATCTGGGTTACTTGCTGGGCGCCCTCTCGGTCACCGCCCTGAGCTGGTCCGCCGCGCGCTTGCTGCGCCGCGGACTCTGGCTGGTCGTCCTGACGACCGCCGTCATGGGGGTCGACGACCACTGGCTGGGCTGGCTCCTGTGGCGGCTGCTCGCCGGGGTTGCCAGCGCCTGGGTGCTCATCGGCACGGCCGCGCTCTGTATCGCGCGGCTGAGCGCCCAGGGCCGGCAAAAACAGGAAGGAATCGTTTTCGCCGGCGTGGGTGTTGGCGTCGCCCTCGCCGGCCTCGTCTGCATGGCGCTGGTCGTGATGGGCGCCACCGCCAACCAGGCCTGGCTGACACTTGCCGTGGTGGCGGCTCTGGGCCTGCTGTGCGCCCGCAGCCTCTGGACCGCGCCGTACGATGCAACCGGCAAGCCGGGAACCGGTGGCGGCCAACCGGTCAGCTTCGAATCCCGACGCGGCGTGGTGTCCGTCCACGCGCCACAGTGGTCCGGCGCGCCCGCCCAAGACGCTCCCACCCCTGGCAAACAGCCCTTGCATTGGCATCTGGTGCTTTGCTACGGCGCCTACGGGTTCGGTTATATCTTGCCGGCCACCTTCCTGCCGGCTCAAGCGCGCCAACTCGTGCACGACCCCTGGCTATTCAGCCTTGCCTGGCCGGTTTTCGGCCTGACCGCGGCAATCTCCACACTGATCGCCAGCCGCCTTGCGAAGCGCTTCAGCCTCCCGCGCATCTGGGCGGCTGCCCAAGCCATCATGGCGGTTGGCGTACTGCTCCCCGCGCTGTGGCCCACGCTGACGTCCATCCTGATGGCCGCCTGCTGCGTCGGCAGCACGTTCATGATCATTACCATGACGGGCCTGCAGCAGGCGCAGGCAGCCCTGGGAGCTTTTCGCGCGAAGCGTCAGATGGCGGCGATGACCGCGTCGTTCGCGCTGGGGCAATTGGTGGGGCCCGTTTTCTTCAGCCTGACGCACACCTGGTTCGGCGCCCCGCTGGCCTTCGCCCTGATAGCCGGAACCGT